>JBGCDD010000013.1:0-3598 GCA_045105075.1 Sedimentitalea sp.
GATCGAAGGTATGACCGATCTTGTCGAAATCAGCCTCAGGCCCGGTGTCACGTTGGCCGTGTCACTTCCCGCGAAACCGCTTCATGTTCTGGTAGATCCGGGACAAATGGAATCTGCTTTGTTCAACCTGCTGTTGAACGCGAATATTGCGGTCGCGGATGATGGGGAAATTCAGGTCACCTTGGAACCATTCGATCACACGCAAGCGCGTATCTTGATCAATGACAACGGTACGGGAATGTCCGACGATGTCCTTGCGCGCGCGATTGAGCCATTTTTTACAACACGCGGCGGTGAAGGCGGGACAGGACTTGGATTGTCCATCGTATATGGGTTCATTCGTCAAACCGGTGGGCAGATGAACATCGAAAGTGCTCTGGGACAGGGCACCCAGATCGAAATCCTTTTGCCATTAGCTGATGAACAGCGAATTGCGCAAACCTCGCATGACCAGAAGCTATCATTGCTGGTCGAGGATGACCCCAATACCCGTCGCTCGGTGAAACGACTGCTTGAGCGGCAAGGTTTCATAGTGATTGCAGAGTCTACGGGTGAGGGCGCGCTTTCACGTCTGACTTCGAAGGATTTTGATTTGGTCCTTAGTGATCTTGACCTCGGGGGAAACGTTGATGGGGTCGCCTTGATCAAAGCGTGTCAAGAAATCGCGCCAAATACGCAGACGCTCATAATGTCAGGTAAGTCGTCAGGTGTGCATACGGTGCCAAGCATGACAGGGTTTATCGAAAAACCGGTCACGCACGAAAAATTATTTGGCGCGCTCAAATGACTGTTACAGAGCGAAACTTTGATTTACTTGAGCACCTCGGACTTGACCATGGCAATGGCAATGGCCGCTCTGGTGAAATCCGCTGCGCATGCAAGGAAATGCTGCGTCAGCAATAGCCGGTAAGCATCCGGCGTGGACCGCGGCTATGCAGCCTTGACGTTTTCCTGCGCGGTTTTCCAGTTCCACGGTAGCAGTTCGTGTACGCGCAAGACGGGCATGTCGGGTAGTCGTTTTAAGACATCGGCAAGCCAGGCTTGGGGGTCGATGTCGTTCATCTTTGCGGTGACGATCAGGGTGTACATGAAGGCTGCGCGGTCGCCGCCGCGTTCCGATCCGGCGAAGAGCCAGCTTTTTCGGCCCAGAGCTACAGCGCGCAGGGCGCGTTCGGCCGCGTTGTTCGTCAGGCAGATGCGGCCGTCATCCAGGAAGGCGGTGAACGCGTCCCAGCGACCTTGCTTTTCAATCATGTATTTGATCGCCTTGGCGACCGGATTGTGCTTGGACATCCGCGCCCTTTGCTCAACAAACCATGCGTGCAAAGCCGCGACTAGGGGCCGCGACAGGGCCTGGCGGGCGGCGTGCCGGCCCTCAGTATTCAGGCCGTTGATATCGCGCTCGATGTCGAAGATCGCGTCGATCCGTTGGACGGCTTCAAGCGCGATGGGCGAGATGTCATGGGCGGGTTTGCCTTTGCGCACGTTTCCAGCGATGTCGGCCAGCTCAAAGAATTTGCGGCGCGCGTGGGCCCAACAAAATGCGCGGGTCACCGGGCCGGGATCACGATCCTGCAGATATAAACCATTGTAGCCCGTGTAGACATCCGATTGCAGCACCCCCTGCCATCCGGCGAGGTGTTTTTCCGGGTGCTGACCTTCGCGGTCGGGCGAGAAGTAAAACAGTGCCGCTGGTGGCGGGCCGCCATTGAAGGGCCGGTCATCGCGCACATAGGTCCATAATCGCGCTGTTTTGGTGCCACCCCGGGCGAGCAATGGGACGGTTGTGTCGTCTCCGTGCAGGCGACCAGCGCTCAGCACATGGTTTTCGATCAGCGCGTGAATGGGGGCAAGGGCAACCGTGGCATGACCGATCAGATCGGCCAATGTGGACAGACTGATGTCCACACCTTCGCGGGCGAAACGCTCTGCCTGACGGTTCAGAGGCTGGTGCTGGCCGAACTTTTCAAAGGCCACCATGGCGATCAGGCTGGGACCCGCCCAACCGCGCGGGATCGTGTGGAATGGCGCGGGAGGCTGGCTGATCTTTTCGCAGGCCCGGCACGTGAACTTTTCGCGAACCGTCTGAATGACTTTCCACTGGCGCGGAATGACCTCGCGCGTATCGGTGATATCTTCGCCCATCTTCACGATCCGATCCGACCCGCAGCAGGTGCATTGAGTGGGAGCCTCAACCACAACGCGTTCGCGCGGCAGGTGCTCCGGAAATGGTTTGCGGGATGGTTTGCGGCGGGTGAAGGACGTGACGGTCGTTTGCGCCTCGGGCGCGGCCTGTTCTGCAGCCAGCGCATCCTCAGTTGCCGTGGCCTCCAACTCCTCAAGCTGCAATTCCAGCTGGTCGAGCAATCGCGCACTGCGTTCCGAAGATTTGCCATATTTGTCGCGCCGCAGTTTGGCGATCTCAAGCTTCAGTTCCTTGATCATCGCCTCGGAACAGCTCACCGTCGCACGGGTCTGCGCCAGTTCGGCTTGCGCCATTGAGGCTCGGGCCGATTGGGCATCGGCGCGGGCCTCTGATGCGGCAAGGGCAGCACGCAATCTGGCGATTTCAGCAATCTCTGACATGGCTGACATTTACCATACCGGGCCAAATTGCTCAACGAAAACAGTCCAAAACCAACACTTATCCGGCCTTTTTTGGCCGCTGCGTCCAGCGTGGATTGCGCCAATCTATGCCTTCCAGAAGGTAGCCCAATTGCGCTGCCGAGACCTGCACAGCCTCGCCAGATCCGCTTGTTGGCCAGATGAATTTGCCCGCCTCAAGGCGTTTCAAATACAGCGATGTGCCGACGCCATCGTGCCAGAGAATTTTCACCAAATCGCCCTTGCGACCGCGGAAGCAGAAGATCTCCCCGGCATAAGGATCACGCCCCAAACCCTGCTGTACCTGCAGCGCCAATGTATTCATCCCACGCCGCATGTCCGTGACACCGCCCGCAATCCAAACCTTCACACCTGCCGGAAACGCTATCATGCCAGCCCCCGCAAAAGACGCGCCACAGCATCCATATCAAATCCTGCTGGGATCGTAAGGCGGTAGCGCTGCCCCATCTCAATCAACAGATCGGGGCATGTATCGGCGGGCCTGGCCTGATCTTCTGCCCTTTCCAGCGTCTCCTGTGTCACCACAACCTGAGAAAATTCCGCGCGGCCTTCAAACAACCCGGCCTTGTAGCGCGCCCGCCAATCCCACAGCTGAGACGTCGAAATCCCATGCCGCCGCGCCAATTGCGCCTGCACGACGCCGTCCTCATAACTCTCCTGAACGATCTTCAGCTTTTCGTCATCGCTCCGATGACGACGCCCAGTTTTAGCATTGGAAACGGCTAGCTTGCGGGGGGTGGGTTTGTTGCTGCTCATGACCGCAACCGTTACAAAATCTCGCATCACCCGAAAAGACGGCCCTCGCCGGAGGCGTACGGAAGACCCGCCAGGGCCAAAGACATAGGAACAACTGCCGTCGAGCAAGTCTCAACGCTGCCAGCAACCGGCGGCCCCGATACAGCATCTTTGCAAAGTCTAACGACAGCCCTTAGGTGCCGTTTGGCTTCCGACGGCTATGCTGCAAAGCGGCCGT
>JBGCDD010000014.1:0-17393 GCA_045105075.1 Sedimentitalea sp.
CGCTGTTGGGCGGGCAGGGCACCGATGTCATCGAAGGTGGCGCGGGCGATGACCTGATTGATGGCGGTATAGGTCGTGATGATCTGTTTGGCGACGCCGACCGCGACACGTTTGTCAATGTCACAGCCGGTGACACGATTGATGGCGGTGAAGGCTTTACCCTGGATCCGGGCGATGACTTTGACACGCTGGATCTGACCGGTTCGGCCGAGGCGGAAAATCCCGGTGGCTCGCTCCAGGTTGATCTGGATGCTGGAAACCCTGAAAACGGTGTGGTCAGCTATTTTGACGCCGATGGCGTGCTGACCGGGACCACCGAGTTCTTCAACATTGAAACGATCATTCCCTGCTTTACGCCGGGCACGCTAATTGCCACGCCCAAGGGCGAACGCGCGGTGGAAGATCTGCGCACCGGCGACCGGGTGATCACCCGCGACAATGGCATTCAGGAAATTCGCTGGGTCGGGCACAAAGCCATGCGCCCCGCCGATCTGGCCCGTGCCACGCATCTGCGCCCGATCATGATCCGCCAGGGCGCGTTGGGCAACGGGTTGCCCGAGCGTGACATGATGGTCAGCCCCAATCACCGCGTGCTGGTGGCCAATGACAAGACCGCGCTTTACTTTGAAGACCGCGAGGTGCTGGTGGCGGCCAAACACCTGACCGGGCTTGAAGGGGTCGATGTGGTGGAGGTGGCGCAGGTCACGTATATCCACTTTATGTTTGATCAGCACGAAGTGGTGCTGTCAGACGGTGCCTGGACCGAAAGTTTCCAACCCGGCGACCAATCGCTGGATGGCATCGGCAATGCGCAACGCAACGAAATCTATGAGCTGTTCCCCGAGCTGAAAACACGGCAGGGACGCGCCGCCTATCAGTCCGCTCGGCGCGCGCTCAAGAAACACGAGGCCCTTTTGCTGGTGCGATAAGCCCAGGCCTCGTTTTCCCCGAATATGCAGCGATCCCCATGTGACTCGGGGCACATGGACAGACGGGCAGGCCGGTGATCTGGGACCGGCCTGCCTGATGTTACTTGCTTTGTTTTTGCTCGGCGCGCCAGGCAGCCCAGTCTTCGGGGGTGTCCAGATCACGCCTTGCGCGGCCATCTTGCAATGCCACAGTGCCCCAATCGTCGCGGTTTGCATCGATGATTGCCCAAGCGCCGCGATCACCGCTGAGGTGCGACATGGCTTCAAAATAGCGCGCAGCAAACAGGATCGGGTGGCCCGGCTTGCCATCTGCTGTTGTCGCCTGAACGATGCCTTTTTGGCTGTCATAGTGGGCGTTGGCCACGGTTTGCAAATCCTGCGTCTGGATGTCAGGCATGTCACCGGGCAAGATGATCACGGCGCGGGTTTGGTCTGGCACATCGCCCAGACCGGCGCGCAACGAATGCGCCATCCCCAAATTCGCATCCCGCGCCACAACCCGGCGCGCGCCCGAAGCCGCCTGAGCGCGCGGGTGGTCCAAAGCGGGCAAAACAACGCGGACATCAAAGCCCGTGGCCAGCGCTCGTTGGGTCAAAACCGCAAGGCAAGCCTGGCCGTCGACGAGCTCCAGCAGCTTGTCGCCGCCACGCATCCGGGACGATTGCCCAGCGGCCAAAATAAGAACAGATATCATTGTCCCAGATTAGAGCGCGCGGGATGACTTGTCGACGTTGGGCGGCCCTTGGAGTTGGGTCAGTGGGGGCCAGCCCCCACACCCCCGGAGTTTACTTTGAAAGATGAAGAGGGCCGTCAGCCGCGCATACGAGCGCCGTCGGGGTCAAATAGAGGCGTTGTAATGAGCCGCGCGGGGCGCATCTGGCCCAGGATTTCGATTTTCACATCGAGACCTTCAGTGATTTTTTCCAGTGGTAGGAAACCTTGGGCAATTGATTTTTGGGCATGGTGTGAAAAGCCACCAGATGTACAGAACCCGGCAACTTTGCCGTCCAGCCAAATCGGTTCGTAGCCGTGGACATCGGCATCGTCTGCATCGACTTCGAAGGCACACAGGCGGCGGGCGGGGCCTGAGGCGCGTTCGGCTTCGGCGGCGGCACGGCCAATAAAGTCGGTGTTTTTCTTGAAGCTGATGAAGCGGTCTATGCCGGTTTCAGCTGCTGTGTAATCGGGTGAGAATTCGGACATCCAGCCGCCAAAGAACTTGTCAAGCCGCAGGGACATCATGGCACGCATTCCGAACGACACCATCGCGTGGGCTTGACCCGCGCTCCAGAGGCTGTGCCAAAGCGTGCGTTGGTCCATGGGGTCGCAATAGATCTCATAACCCAGATCGCCGGTGTAGCTGACGCGTTGAACGAGGCAGTTGACCTGGCCGACGGTCATTTCGCGTACATCCATAAAGGCCATTTGAGCGACGTCCGCTAGAGTGCAGGCGGTGAGCACATCGCGCGCGTTGGGGCCTGCGATCTGGAAGCCGTTGCGTTTGTCGCTGATGTTTTCGACGGCTACGCCAGTGTCTTGATGTTGATCGAACCAGCGTTTGTGAAAGGCCTGACTGCCATAGGATGCCGTGAGCAGGAATTGATCAGAGCCGAGGCATGACACCGTGAAATCACCAATCAATTTGCCTTTGTGGGACAGCATTGGCGTCAGCGACATGCGCCCCAGTTGAGGAATACGCCCGGCCATGATGCGGTCGAGCCAATCGCGGGCGCCGGGGCCTGTGACGGTGTATTTGCCAAAATTGTGCAACTCGTTGATGCCAACGCTGCTGCGTACGCCGGCCACTTCGCCTCCGGTGGCTGCAAAGGCGTCGGATCGGCGGAAGGACGGCGTCTCATAACTGGGTTCGCCGTTGATGGCGAAGTAATTGACCACCTCAAGTCCAAATTGCTGGCCCCAAACCGCCCCCATTTGGCTGAAAATGTCGTACATCGGTGTGGTGCGGTGGGGGCGCGCGGCGGGGAGTTCTTCGTTGGGGTAGGCGACTGAAAAGCGCTTTTGGTAGTTTTCGATGACTTTGGGCAAGGTATAGCCGGGGCTGATCCAATCGCCAAAGCGGGCCACATCCATCGCCATCACGTCGCGCTCGGGTTCACCTTCGATCATCCACTGTGCCAATGTCAGACCGACGCCGCCGCCCTGGGAAAAGCCAGCCATCACACCGCACGCGGACCAGTAATTGCGCATGCCCGGCACTGGGCCGACCAGCGGGTTGCCGTCGGGTGCAAAGGTGAACGGCCCGTGGATCACCGATTTGACGCCGGCGCGTTCCAGATCGGGAAACCTTTTGTAAGCAAAGGCAATCGACTTTTCGATCTTGTCAAAATCATCGGCCAACAGATCTTGGCCAAAATCCCACGAGGTGCCATCCACCGCCCAAGGCCGGCAAGTCTGTTCGTAAAATCCGATGCATAGACCATGGCCTTCCTGACGCAAATAGCTCTCGCCAGCGGGATCCATCACATGCGGGTGCTCGCGACCATCTGCAAGCATATCGACGATCATCGGCACATCGTCGGTGACCAAGTATTGATGCTCCATTGGGTGCAGTGGAAAGTAAATGCCCGCCATCGCGCCGACTTCGCGCGCCCAGAGTCCGGCGGCATTGACCACATGTTCTGCGTGGATTGTGCCTCTGTCGGTAACCACGTCCCAGGTGCCATCGCTGCGCTGATTGGTTTCGCGCACCATGCAATGGGTTTGGATTGTCGCTCCGCCCATGCGCGCGGCCTTGGCATAGGCGTGGGTTGTGCCCGAGGGGTCGAGGTGACCATCCAACGGATCGTAAAGCGCGCCAATGATGCCGTCGAGATTGGTGACAGGGGCGATTTTGGCAATGTCGTCGGGGCCAACGATCTCGGTTTCAAGTCCCATGAAACGGTGTTTGGCGCGCTCTGCCAACAACATGTCAAACCGATCCTGATTGTCCGCCAACGTCACGCCACCGACGTGATGTAATCCGCAAGACAGGCCGGTGATTTCCTCTAATTCCTTATAAAGACGAATGGTATAGCCCTGAAGAGCTGCCATATTGGTGTCGCCGTTTAGGGTATGAAACCCGCCGGCTGCGTGCCAAGTGGATCCAGATGTCAACTCGGACCGTTCAAGCAGCATCACGTCGGACCAACCGAGTTTGGTAAGATGATAGAGCACCGAAGCGCCGACGACGCCTCCGCCGATGATCGCAACACGAGTGGTGGTTTGCATAGACGAAGCTCCGTTTCTGATTGGTCTTGATTGTTTCGCAAATTTACAGGCAGAGGCTGGCTCGAAAACGACACCTTTTGCCGGTTCATGCGTCTTTGGATGTTCCAGGGTGTCAAATGAACTCCATGGTTTGATCAACTGTCTATAGCCGCGCGGAAACCAAACCAGTGCCCTGTGAAGTTCGAAGTCCAAGAAAAGGGTTTGTCTGCGGCTCCAAAAGGTTGTCGTGAAAGGTGTCAAAATGAAGAACAGTCAATCTAATTGAAAAAAGGCAAATCTTTCTTGGGGCTTTGCCCCAAACCCCAGAGTTTATTTAGAAAGATGAAGATCAATTCCAAACGCCTTCATCTTTCTAAGAAAACTCCGGGGGAGACGCCCGGAACGGGCGGTGGGGGCAGAGCCCCTTGTCTTGGGTTCTCGCAAAAAACAGGGATCCCGTCGCAATTGGCTGGATGGTTGGCAAACGACGTAAAGTGTCGCCATTACGCAATTCAAACGAAGGCGTTGGTGTCATGTTTTGCGAAAATGGCGATAAGTTAGGACGTTTTTCATGCGCACTCATGCTCAGGCCGTTGTCATTGGAGGCGGTGTTATTGGATGTTCGATCCTTTACCATCTGGCAAAATTGGGATGGAACGACGTTGTTTTGCTGGAACGCGACGAGCTGACATCTGGCAGCACCTGGCACGCAGCGGCCAACATTCACGGCTTGCATGACAGCACTAATATATCGCGCATACAGCATTATACGATGAACCTTTATAACAACCTGGAAGCTGAAACAGGACAAAGCTGCGGTGTATTTCAACCTGGCAGTTTGTATCTGGCGCAGACCGAGGCACGCGAACATCAATTGCGTCTGCAGGCGGCCAAGGCCAGGCTGTACGGGATGAATTTCCACGAGATCAAGCGAGACGAAGCGGAACGCTTGCACCCTTTGGTTGATTTCGACGGGGTTCGCTGCATCATGTGGGAACCGGATGGGGGCAATGTTGATCCCTCTGGTGTGACCAACGCCTATGCAGCGGGGGCGCGTCAGCGTGGCGCTGAAATTGTGCGCTTTACCCCGGTGACCGGCACTGAGCAAAAACCAGATGGAACCTGGATCGTACGCACGCCCAAGGGCGATATTGTGACACAGTGGGTGATCAATGCCGCCGGGCTTTGGGGGCGCGAGGTGGCGGCACTGGCCGGAATCGAACTGCCGCTGCAACCCACCGAACACCAGTACTTTGTCACCGAAACCATCGCAGAAATTGCCGGCATGGACCGCCGTTTGCCGTCTGTTGCGGACCGGGACGGCGAATACTACCTGCGCCAAGAAGGCCAGGGCCTGCTGGTTGGCGCCTATGAGCGTGACATGCGGTTCTGGGCCGAAGACGGCACGCCGCTTGATTTCGCCCATGATCTGTTCCCCGATGATCTTGAGCGGATCGAGGAAAACATGTTGCGGGCGATCGACCGTGTGCCGGCCGTTGGCACCGCCGGGATCAAGCGGGTGATCAACGGGCCGATGATCTGGTCTCCCGACAGCAATGTGATCCTGGGGCCGGTGCCTGAACTCAAAGGGTATTTTTGTTGCAACGGCATCATCCCCGGTTTTTCGCAATCGGGCGGCATGGGGCTGATGGTGGCGCAGTGGATCATCGAGGGCGAGATGCAATATGACATGTTCCCTTGGGATATGGCACGGTTTGGGGCATGGGCGGGCAAGGCGTTTACCAAGGCCCGCGTGCAGGATCAGTATGCGCATCGTTTTGCGATCCATTTTCCGAATGAGGAACGCAGCGCCGGGCGCCCGTGTCGCACGCGTCCGATCTATGAAATGCAAAAGGAAATGGGCGCGGTTTTTGGGCTGAACTATGGCTGGGAGCATCCACAATGGTTTGCCGACACGCCAGGGCAATCGGACACCAACGGGTTTGTGCGCCAGAACTGGTGGGGGCCAGTGGGCGAGGAATGCAAGATGTTGCGTGAGCGCGCCGGGATCATCGATATCTCGAACTTCGCCAAGTACCGCTGCAAGGGGCCGGGGGCCCAAGCCTGGTTGAACGCAGTGTTTGCCAACACCATGCCGCGCGTGGTGGGCCGGTCGTGCCTGACACCTTTGATCGGGGTGCGTGGCGGGATTGCAGGCGATGCGACGGTGACGCGATTGGGGGATGATGAGTTCTGGATCATCTCATCGGGCATGGCCGAGCGTTATCACAAACGGTTTTTTGACGCGGTGCCGCTGCCGGAAGGTACGACGTTTACGTCTGAAACCGAAGCGATGTGCGGCTTTAACGTGGCGGGGCCAAAATCGCGCGAACTGTTGCAACGCTTGACCAACACTTCGCTTGCCACCGCGGAGTTTGCCTTTATGCGCAGCCAGCGGATCGAACTGGGCGGCGTCAGCTGTCTGGCGCTGCGGGTGTCTTTCACTGGAGATCTTGGCTGGGAGCTGCACTGCGCGACCGAGGCTCAGGCGCAGCTTTACGCCGCTTTGATCGAGGCCGGGCGTGATTTTGGCGCCGGTCCTGTGGGCGGGCGGGCGTTGATGTCGTTGCGCATTGAAAAGGGCTATGGATCGTGGAGCCGCGAATATTCTCCCGAATACTGGCCGCAAGAGGTGGGTCTGGATCGGTTGTGCAAACTGGACAAAGATTTTTTGAACAAAGCCGCTGTTGTGGAAAACCTGGCCAAGCCAGCACGCGAGCACATGGTCATTTTGGCGCTGGACGCAACCGACACCGACGCCTCGGGCGCGGATGCCACTGGCGGCGAGCCGATTTTCAAGGATGGTGTGGGCATCGGTCGGGTCACCTCCGGGGCCTATGGGTATTCGGTGGGACAGTCGCTGGCGCTTGGTTTCGTCAAAGACGCGGGGCCGGGTGAGCGGGTTGAAGTGATGGTTCTGGGCCAACCTCACCGCGCTACAATCCTGTCTGAGCCGCCCTTTGATCCAACAGGTGAGCGGTTACGCGCCTGACCGCACGCTTGTCGGATTAAGACTTTTGTGCCACGCTTCGTTCATTATTTAATGAATGAGGTATTTTATGGCACTTCTTAAAAGCGGCTCTTCGGGTCCGGACGTCAAGAAATTGCAATCCCGATTGAATCAGCTTGGCGCAAAATTGGAAGCTGATGGCGAATTTGGCCCTCTGACAGATGCAGCCTTGCGAAAATTCCAAGGCAAAGCAAAGGTTAAGCCGGATGGTAAGGTTGGCCCCATCACAAATGCTGCGCTGATATACGGCAAGGCGCTGCCGAAAATGGAAACCGAAGATTATGTGGCGGCGCGCGATGGGTTCCAAAAGATGTGGAACATCACGCGGGACGGCATTTCGACGATGATGGTGATTGAAAAAGAAACCACGACTCTGGACAACGTCTGGGAGAAGAACTCAAAGGAAATGGACAAGATTTTTGTCGCGGGTCAAAAAAACTGGGAAAAAATTGCGGATCTGAGTGATACCGTGATCGCCAAACAGGCGGCTTTCGACAAAACCCTGTTAACGGATCCAGCCAAAGCCGAAAAACTTGCGGTTGAATGCGCGAAGCTGAACGCGGTCGTCGCAGGGTTGATCAAAAGTAATATCAATCCAGACGCAATCAAAATCAGAGGCATGGCCGAAGAGTCCTCGGCACAGTTCAAGACGTCGTCCAGCAAGATTTCAGGCTTATTGAAGGGCCTGGGACGCTAGCAGGCAAAAGCGGACATACGCGCAAATGGGGTCTGCGGGCGCGCTGTTGGCTGACGTCATTTAGACACCGGGCGGCGGCAGGCGGATACGCGCAAGCTCGCCGCCTTATTCGGACAGCGGACCCAGCATTGGGCGCGTAGAAATCCGCGGATGATGCTTTGTTACAGCGGGCGGATTTTCAGCGCTGTGATCCGGTTGCCGTCGCGGGCTGTGACTTCAAAGCGGAAGCCGTGAAAGCTGAACACCTGGCCGCGCGTTGGGATCATTTGCGCTTCGTGGATGACCAGACCTGCGACGGTGTTGGCCTCTTCGTCGGGCAGGGACCAATCGGTGGCGCGGTTCAGATCGCGGATCGTCATCGCGCCATCGACGACAAACTGGCCGTCTTCAGTTTTGGTGACGGGGTGGTCGGCGTCGGGGTCAAATTCGTCGGTGATTTCGCCGACGATTTCTTCCAAAATATCCTCGAGAGTGATCAGGCCCTGCAGGCTGCCGTATTCATCAACGACCAGCGCAAAATGCGTGCGCATGCGCAGGAATTGGCGCATCTGATCGTCCAGCGTGGTGGTTTCGGGCACAAAATAAGGCGACACGGCAACATCAGTAATCTGAAACCTTTTCAGGGCCTTGGCGTCTCCGTCCGGGCCACCGATTTGTTTGTACATCGCGCGCAGCAGGTCTTTTGCGTGAACCACACCGATGATGTTTTCAGGCTCGTTGGCAAAGACCGGCAAACGGGTGTGCGGGCTGGCCAGACATTGGGTCAAAATGTCTTCTGGTGCGCTTGCCGCGTCGATCATTTCAATGCCCGAGCGGTGCAACATGATTTCTTCCACCACACGGTCACCCAGATCGAGAGCGCCCAAGATACGGTCTCGGTCTTCCTTTTCGACAACGCCTTCGGAATGACCCAGTTGCAGCGCGCCGGCGATTTCCTCGCGCACGGCCAGAATGTGGCTGTCGGGATCAACCTTGACGCCAAACAACAGCAAAACGCCGCGCACCAAAAACCGCACGGCCGTCACAACAGGCGCAAAGACGGTGACCACCACGCCAATAACCGGCGCCACGGTCGAGGCTGCAGCCTCTGAATAGGTGATCGCGTAGGTTTTGGGCAGAACCTCGGCAAAGATCAGCACCAAAAGGGTCATCACCAAGGTTGCAATCGCCACGCCGCTTTCGCCAAAAGCCTTTGTAAACAGCGCGGTGGCCAAAGATGCGGCCAGAATATTCACCAGATTGTTGCCCAAAAGGACCGAGCCGATCAAACGTTCGCTGTCTTCGGTGATCAACAGCGCTTTGGCCGCCCCGCGCGATCCTTTGTCGGCCTGGGTGCGCAACTTGCCGCGCGACGCCGCGGTCAAGGCCGTTTCGGACCCCGAAAAAAACGCAGAAAGCACCAGCAGCAGGCCAATCGCCCCTGCGGTCATCCAGAAAGCCGTGTCAAATGTGGGAGAAACCGTCTCCATGATCGCGTGTTCCGTCCTTGTTGTGCCCTTTGGGTTATGGGCATGCGCGGGGCGCCAATCAAGGGGGAGCGGCTATGGATCGCGGGCCAAAGGGTGATGTTCCAGCACCAACTCGCTCAGGCGTTCGTCCAGCACATGGGTGTAGATCTCGGTGGTGGCGACATCGGCATGGCCCAGCAGCGTTTGGATCGAGCGCAGATCAGCGCCGTTGGCCAACAGGTGCGTGGCAAAAGCGTGGCGCAAGGTGTGCGGTGTGACAGTGTCAGGCGAGACCCCGCCATCAACTGCCAACTCTTTGATCAAAAGATAAAAACGGTGCCGGGTCAGGTGCCCGGATTTGCCCCGCGACGGAAACAGGAACCGTGATTGGTTTGCACCTTTGGCGATGTTTTTGCTTTGCTGGGCATCCCAGGCTTTCAGCCAATCGGCCAGGGCGGCGCGCGCGGGTGGTGAAAGCGGCACCATGCGTTCTTTGTTGCCTTTGCCTAAAATGAGAAGCATCCGCGGATCGCCGCGCGCCGCGGACACGGGCAGGGCGACCAGTTCGCTGACCCGCATGCCAGTGGCGTAAAGCAGCTCCATCAGGCAGGTGTTGCGCAACCGATCCTCGGGCGAGCGTCCGACGCGCCGCGCCGCGGCCAGCAATTTGTCGACCTCAATCACCTCAAGCGTCTTGGGCAGGCGTTTGTCGCGCCCGGGTCCCTTGATCTGGATCGCCGGATTGTCCTGGCGCCAGCCTTCCTCAAACGCAAAGCGAAACACCTGTTTGACCGCCGAAAGCCGCCGCGCTCGGGTGGCGCGCGCCAGGCCTTGGGCATCGCAGTCGATCATATAGGCCTCGATTTGATCGCGGCTGATGTGCTGAAACGGGGCGTTCTGGCGTTCGGACCAGGCGGCAAAATCCTTCAGGTCGCGACCATAGGCCAGCTGTGTGTTGGTGGCAGCCCCCAGTTCCGCGGCTTGGGCCTCAAGAAAAGTTGAAATCCACTGATGCGCCAATTTGGGCCCGCTCATCCCCGTCGCTCCAATAACATCAATTGCAGGGCGGCGCGCCGGGCGGTGTCTTCCAGACCAACGGCGCGGAACGTGGCCAAAGCCGCGCTGAGATCAGCCGGATTGCCGGTGGCACCAGATTGAAACAGCACCATAGCCTGCAAAATCGCGTATCCCAACGCACCGTCGCGCAGGTTGTGCGCCAGCTGTACCGGGGGGGACGTGTCAGCCGAAAAGCCTTCGATGATCGCTTGGCTGGTGTTGTCAAATGCCTCTTCACGCCCGGGTGCGCCTTGGGCAAGCGCGGCAAGAAAGCGCTCGGATGCGGTGTCGGAGGGCGTGTTCAGGCTTGCAGCTTCATAATCGGGCGACAAAAGCGCCAGCCGCCAAGCCAAGCCAGCGGCCTGTACGGACAGCTCAAGCGTGGTGAGCTGGTCGGCAAACAGCGCCGCAAACGGCACTTCAAGTCGGGCTGACTGCATGGCCTGCCATACCACGGGCAGGGTTTTGGCCACCGCTTCGGAACTGTTGGAATTGAGAGCAGTTTCAAAGCGTTGCAAGGCCTTTACCCGGTCCCAGACCCCCCCAGAAGCCGCAGGCAACCGTTCTGTGTAAAGCCCCAGCAAACGATTTGGCGTCAGCGCGCCCACTTGCGACAACCGCTCGGCGGCCTCAAGCTGCGCCTTCCAGCCGGCCACATCACGCAGGTCGGCGGTGGCAAAAACGCGCGGCAAGGCGCGGGTGGGCAGCGGTTCGCCAATGGTTTCAAACAGGCGAAACGTCAGCGGATCGGTATCGTCCGGCACCGGCAAGGGCGGCGCGCCGTCAAACACATCAGGGCTGAGAAATCGGTCCAGCAGATCAAGCCGCGCCTGGGGCATCACCTCAAGCGCGTGCGCGGCCTCAAGCGTCAGTGCTGCCGTCTGCCAATCGCCGCGCCGGGCGTTGCAAAAAATGCGTGCCGCGTAATCTTTGGCCAGATGCGGTGCCGCAACCAGCGCGGAACAACTGCGGTCTTCATCGCCAGTCAGCAATGTGGCGTCAAACCAGCGTTCAAACCGCGCGGCGTTTTCTGCGGGTCCGGCCTGTTGTACCAATTCCTGCGCCGGGTCGGCCGCGCCCAGATTCAACAACCGGTCAAGGCGCGCCAGCAAAACAGTGTCATCTCCGGCTTTGGTATCGGCCTCGGTCAAAAGCAACGTGTAAAGCAGGGTCTGCAACGCCGGTGTGTCATAGACCGGAACCTCCTGCAGCAATCGGGCAATGCGCGCGGGCTCCGAGCCTTGCCAAAGCGTGCTGGGCAGACCTGTCACCGACGCCGGCACCAACCCGACGGGGACTGCAAGAACGCCAAGCGGGCTGGTTTCGATGCTCGAGTTGCGCGCGGTTTGCGTCACCGGAGGTTCCTGCACGATGGGTTGCGCTGACACCGCAGGCGCGTTTTGCCCCAGCCAGTCAATCGCCGAAAGCGGCTGCTGTGCAAACGCGGCACAGGGCCCAAAAATCAGCCAAATGCACAGCTTATTCGGCATTTAGCACCACGGGTTGACGGATTTGGACTTGGGGTGCGGCAAAGTCCGAGCCGAACCAAGGACCCAAATAGGCATAGCCCACGATTCCGATGAATCCGACAATAATTAGAAATATCAAAAGCTTAAATAGTCTTTTCATGCCTGCACCCGTTGTCTTGCCCAACGTTTTGAGCAAGTTATATATGGCCTTTTGAACAATATCACGTCATTCACGGTGCAATGAGCGGAATTGAGCAAAATTCATCACACAAAGTCGACATCATCCCATCGCGCACGCTTTTGAAGACGGTGGTGATGGTGGGGATGATGGGCGCGGGCAAGACGGCTGTTGGGCGCGCTCTTTCGGCGCGGCTGGCGGTGCCATTTCTGGACAGCGATGCAGAGATCGAATCCGCTGCGAATATGACCATTCCAGAGATTTTCGTGCGCGATGGCGAGCCGTTTTTCCGTGAAAAGGAAAGCCGGGTGATTGCGCGTTTGCTGGACGAGGAACGTGGCATTTTGTCGACAGGTGGCGGTGCGTTTCTGGCGCCTTCAAACCGCGAACTGATCACGGCCAAGGGGGCTTCGATCTGGCTTCGGGCGGATCTGGATGTGCTGTGGAACCGGGTGAAACACAAAGAAACCCGGCCATTGTTGCGCACGGACAATCCGCGCCGCACGCTGTCCGAGCTGTGCGAAGCACGCAACCCGATCTATGCCAAGGCCGATCTGGTGGTGCACTCGGATGGGGTGGCCTCGATTGAACAAATGGTGGACCGGGTGCTTGAGGCGCTTCAAACCCGGCCGGATGTATTGAAGGTGTCGTGATGGTGCAGACTGTTCATGTGGATCTGGGCGCGCGCAGCTATGATGTGATCATCGGCACCGGTTTGTTGGGCCAGGCCGGCGCGCGCATTTCGCCGCTGTTGCGCCGCCCAAAGGTGCGTGTGATCACCGACGAGACTGTTGCCGCGCTGCATCTGGACACATTGCGCGCCGGTTTGGGCGATATTGATGTTGACGCGCTGGCGTTGCCTGCGGGCGAGGCCACCAAATCCTGGCCCCATCTCAGCCGCACAGTCGACTGGCTGTTGGCGCAAAAAGTAGAGCGCAACGACATCGTGGTGGCTTTCGGCGGCGGTGTGATCGGCGATCTGGCTGGGTTTGCCGCCGCGATTCTGCGCCGGGGGGTGCGATTTGTGCAGGTGCCGACCTCGCTATTGGCGCAGGTCGACAGTTCCGTGGGCGGCAAAACCGGCATCAACGCGTCCCAGGGCAAAAACCTGATCGGTGCGTTTCACCAACCCGCGCTGGTGCTGGCGGACATTTCGGTTCTGGGCACGCTGACGGCGCGCGATTTTCTGGCGGGATACGGCGAAGTTGCCAAATACGGATTGCTGGGGGATGCCGGGTTTTTCGCTTGGCTCGAGCAAAACGGCCCGGGTCTGGCCGCAGGTGACACTGATTTGCGCGCGCAAGCGGTGGCCCGTTCGGTGCAAATGAAGGCCGATATCGTCGCGCGCGACGAAACCGAGCAGGGCGAGCGGGCGTTGTTGAACCTGGGCCACACGTTTTGTCACGCGCTCGAGGCGGCAACAGGCTATGGCGACCGGCTTTTGCACGGTGAAGGCGTGGCGGTTGGCTGCGCGTTGGCTTTTGAGGTGTCCGCGCGCATGGGGCTGTGTGCGCAGGAATGCCCCAGCCGCGTCCGTGCGCATTTGCGCGCCATGGGCATGAAGGTGGATCTGTCTGATATCGAAGGCGAATTGCCCTCAGCCGAGGCACTGCTCGACTTGATGGGGCAAGACAAAAAGGTGATCGATGGCAAGCTGCGCTTTATTCGGGCGCGCGACATTGGCGACAGTTTTGTCACCAGTGATGTGCCGCAAGACGTGGTGCTTGCGACGTTGCAAGACGCGCTGAGCCAGCGCGCCTAGGCTTTCCCAATCGATCCTAGAACGGGATTTCGTCGTCCAGATCGCGTGACGAAGGGGCGTTTGAGCCACCGCCACCACCACCACCGTCGCGTCCGCCGCCATCATAGCCCCCCGAGGGCCCGCTGTCATAGCCGCCGGAGGGGCCGCTGTCATATCCCCCCGACTGTCCGCCGCCATAGCCGCCGCCACCACCACCACCGCCGTCGCTCCGCCCATCCAGCATGGTCAGAGTCGAGGTATAGGGGCGCAACACGACTTCGGTGGAATAGCGGTCCTGACCGGATTGATCCTGCCATTTGCGGGTTTCCAGCTGGCCTTCGATGTAGACTTTCGAGCCTTTGCGCAGATATTGCTCGGCCACACGGGTCAGCGGTTCTGAAAAGATCGCGACCGAGTGCCATTCGGTGCGTTCGCGCCGTTCGCCAGTGTTTTTGTCTTTCCAGTTTTCCGACGTGGCAATGCGCAGGTTGCACACCTTGCCGCCGTTCTGGAACGTGCGCACTTCGGGATCGCGGCCCAGATTTCCGATGATGATGACTTTGTTGACTGAGCCGGCCATAGCGATCTCCAAAAAGTGTTTCGAATCCGGCAACGCCGGGTTGGTGCGCACTATAAGCTGCAAGGTCGGGCGGCAACATGCCTAAATCACGCGCTGTGCGGGCGCTCTGGACGATTTATTTCGATATGTTTATAGTTCGTGGCAATTGAGGTGGTTCAGGCAGGAAGCGAATGCGCAAAGTTGCGGTTGCCGGTGTTGTTGCGGCGCTGATATGTCCGGTGCCTGCTGGCGCAGATATGTTTTCAACCAAAAATCAGCGCAAGCTGTTCAAGTCTCAGACGGCGGTTTTGGACAACCGCGCGTCCAAGCAATATGCCAATTCAGTGCGCCTTCAGCCGCCCTCGATTTTCACGCCGTCCAAAGATGGGGCGCTGAACTATACCGGTAAGTATCGCGGCAAGTACCTGAAAATGGCCCAAGATGCGGCGCGTCGCCACGATGTGCCGGCCGAGCTTTTTGCACGCCTTATCCAGCAGGAATCAGGCTGGAACCCGCGCGCGAAGTCGCACAAAGGCGCCACCGGTCTGGCACAGCTGATGCCGGGCACCGCGCGCTATCTGAAGGTCGATATCAACGATCCTTACGAGAACCTTGATGGCGGTGCGCGTTATCTGGCCGAGCAGTACCGCACCTTTGGCTCGTGGCGCCTGGCGCTTGCGGCCTATAATGCCGGTCCGCAAGCGGTGAAAAAACATGGTGGAATCCCGCCTTACCGCGAAACCAAAAACTACGTGCGCATCATCTGGGGCAGCTGAGTGCGCAACTGTGCGGCCAGTGCGGCCTGACGTTTGGGGCGAAACACAAACCCGTCCGAACTTTCCCGAGGGAACGCAAAGCTGATCGGGCGCGGACGGCGGGCCTTCCCGGCGATTTGGTGCCAAAGTGCCGCCGACACCGATATCTTGCCCAACTGCGCGATCACGCCATGCCAGCGCGCAAAACCATTGGTCAACGCGACGTGCGGGCCAGATTGGGTGTTTGATTGCCCGCCGCCATCCAGATGGTGTTCTGCCGACGCAAACAGCCTGAGATCGACGGCCCCAGAGACCGGCACGGCGTTAACAAAACGGATTGGTGATGCGCCAAATTGCGAGATCTGCGGATCCAGCATCCAAGGTGATGGCAAATCTGCCCCACGAAACGCGCGCAAAGGTGCCAATCCGGCCCGCGCGCGCTCTGCGTTCATCACTGTGAGCATCATGTGATCCACCGGGTTGAACGTCGCCATGTATGCTCCTGTTTTCGCTGACATGTGTAACATTCACCAGCGCTAGAGCGTCGGCGCAGCAGAGGCGAGAGCGGCCAACAAAACGCAGAGTTTTGGGCAAGCCATCGCTGTTGCGCGACAAAACTTGCCGACGCCAAACCAAAAAAAACGGCGGGTCCGCAAGAACCCGCCGAATTCGATGCCAATTAACAGCAATAATGCGCCTGAATCGCAAACGTCGTCGTTTTATTCAGCAGCGATTTTGATCACCGGCTCCATCTCGGCCAAAGCATCATCGCTGAGATGGCATTTGACCTGGTGATTGCCCTCCAGAATGCGCACCGGCGGCACCTCTTTTTCGCACAGGCCCCCGGGCACCTTGTCTTTCCAGTTGCATCGCGTCTGGAACGGGCAGCCAGGCGGCGGGTTCATTGCCGACGGAATGTCGCCCTCAAGCACGATGTGCTTTTTCTGAACCGACGTGTCGGCAATCGGCACAGCACTCAGCAAAGCCTCGGTATAGGGGTGATAGGGCGGGCTGAACACCTGATCGGTGGTGCCCAACTCGACCACATGACCCAGATACATCACCATCACCCGGTCGCTGAGGTAACGCACAATCGACAGGTCATGGCTGATGAACAAGAGCGTGGTCTTTTCCTCGCGCTGAATCTCCATCAACAGATCGGTCACCGCCGCCTGCACCGACACATCCAGCGCCGAAACAGGTTCGTCGGCCACAACAATGCGCGCGCCGCCCGAAAACGCTCGCGCAATACCAACCCGCTGTTTTTGTCCGCCCGACAATTGGCGCGGCATCCGGTCGGCAAAGGCGCGTGGCAGTTTCACCAGATCCAACAGCTCCAGCATGCGCGCCTTGCGTTCAGCTTCGTTGTTGCCGACGCCAAAAATCTCAAGTGCGCGGATGATCTGGCGCCCTACGGTCATCGACGGGTTCAGCGTGTCAAACGGGTTCTGAAACACCATCTGAATATCGGACACGGTCTTGGTGTCGCGCGCCTCAATTGGTGTCTGCTCGATGTTGCGATTGTCGAGCAATATCTGCCCCTCGGTCGCAGTCTCAAGCCCCATCAGCACTTTGGCAAAGGTTGATTTGCCACAACCCGACTCGCCCACAATCGCCAGCGTTTCTGATTCGCGCGCCTCGAAACTCAGCGTTTCATTGGCTTTGACCACTTTCTTGTCACCGCCGCCAAAGATCGCATTGGCCGCCACCTCATAGTATTTCTTGAGGTTGTCCATCTTCAGAACAACCTTGCCGATTTCGCCCTTTTGCTTGACCTCTGCCAGCTCCATCGGCGCATTCCAGTCGATTTCCTTGTACTTCAAACAGCGCGTGTGATGGCGGTCATTGCCGGGCACTGGCTCCATGGTGATATCGCCGGCATCACACCGCCCGGCCTCAAAGTAATCGCATCGCGGCCCAAAGTTACACCCGTTCGGGCGCTCATGGGGCAGGGGAAAGTTGCCCGGAATCGCCACCAAAGGCCGCGCGTTTTTGTCAGCCCCCGGCAACGGAATCGAACGGAACAGAGCTTGGCTATAAGGGTGCTGCATGCGGTCAAAGACATCCTCGATGCTGCCCCGTTCCACCGCTTCGCCGGAATACATCACACAGATCCGGTCGCAGGTTTCCAGAACAAGCCCAAGGTTGTGGCTGATGAACAACATCGAGGTGCCGTACTTGCGCCCAAGATCCTTGACCAACTCAACAATCGCCGCCTCCACCGTCACATCCAACGCGGTGGTCGGCTCGTCCAAAATCAACAGGGCCGGTTCCGACATCAACGCCATGGCAATCACAATGCGCTGCTGCTGCCCGCCCGAAAGCTGATGCGGAAAGCTGTTCA
>JBGCDD010000015.1:0-7598 GCA_045105075.1 Sedimentitalea sp.
TTGTCTAAATCCAAGCGGATCACTCGGTCAGCATTTCCTGATACATCTCGTTGGCGATGGTTTCCCACTTGGCATACCACTCCAGCGACACTGGCAATTGCACTTCGGCATTGGCTGGCGACGATGGCAGGCCCGCTGCAATCTCGGCGGTGATCTCACCCGTGGCATAAGCGGCTTTGTTGGTCGGCCCATAGGTGATGTATTTGGGCAGATCGTCCTGATATTCAGGTTTCGAGATTTCGTTCAGGAACATCATCGCAACATCTTTGTTGGGCGCGCCTTTGGGCACCGCAAAGCAATCGTAGTCCAACAAGGCTTGATTAAAGCTGTATTTCACCTTGGCCCCGTCTTTGGCGGCGTTGTCAAAACGTCCGTTCCAGCCCGTGCTCATGTCAACTTCGCCGTCTTTCATCAGCTGCGCCTGCTGCGCGCCCGAGGACCAGAACACATCGATATGCGGCTTCAGTTCGCGGATCTTGTCCAGCGCCCGTTCGATCCCTTCCTCAGAGTCCAGCTCGGCATAGACATCCTCGCGCGCGACGCCCAAAGCCATCATCGCAGGCTCTAGTGCGCCGGCCACCTTGTTGCGATAGGCCCGCGTGCCGGGGAACTTTTCGACGTCCCAGAAATCGGCCCAGCTTTGTGGACCCGCGTCGCCATAGGTCGCCGTGTTCCAGGCGTAAACCGTTGAAAACACATCACCACCGACACAGTAATCGGTGTAAAGACCGGGGTAAAACGTCGACACGTCAATGACGCTGTAATCCAGTTTTTCCAGCAACCCCTCGGCCGCCGCACGCGCCGCTGATCCCGACCCGCTGGCCACAATATCAAGCGACACAGCCCCGGTGGACACCTGCAGGCGCACATCGGACATGCCGCCATAGGTTTCCTGTTTGACCGAAATGCCGGTGTTGGCCTCGGCCGGTTCGAACAGCGCCTTGCTCTGCGCCTCTTGATATGATCCGCCCCATGACGCGATGGTCACGGTTTTGTCCTGTGCATATGCAGCTGATCCCAGCAGCATCGCCGCCAGTGTTAGGCCAAGTGCTTTGTTCATGACGTTCCTCCTTGATGTTGATCTGTGCGCCCCGGATGGGCCGCGCTGTCGCCTGTTTTTGGCCCGGACGGGTCGGCGTGTGGACCGTCCGGTTGATGCGGTCACGACGCTGCGGCGCGCTGTGTCTGAACCCGGTCGCGTCGCCGGTACCAAGCAACGGTTGCGGGTAAAAACCACGGATTTCCGGTGTAAAAGGGCCGGGTTGGATTGGTCAGCCCGTCCAAAGCGGTGATCCCCTCGGGCTGGCCCAGCACCTTTTGCCCCAGCCGTTTGCCCAGATAACTGGCCATCGACACCCCAGACCCGCAATACCCCATCGCATAGTGAATGCCGTCATGGACACCTGTGTGGGCCAGCTCGTCAAAGGTATAGGCCACCCGCCCCATCCACGAATGCGACACGCCGTATGGCGCCAGCTGTGGAAAGATCTGGCACATGTCAGCAAACAGCTTTGGCCCGCTGATCGAGGTGTCGGTTTCATTCGCCGACACCCGCCCGCCAAACAGCACGCGCTGTCCATCGGGCGAGGCGCGGTAGTAATAGACCACTTTGCGGGTGTCGCTGGCGATCCGTCCTGTCGGGAACAAGTCGCGCACCAGATCAGCGGGCAGCGGCTGGGTGGCGATCATATAGCTGCCGATCGGAATAACGCGGCGCTGCAACCATGGCGTCAACCCGGTGGTATAGCCGTTGGTCGCCACGATGACGTCGCGCGCGCGCACCTGGCCTTTGGCGGTGCGCAGCACAAAACCCTGCGCGTCGCGGGTGATTTCAGTGACCGCGCAGTGGCCCACCACATGCGCGCCCGCCGCCTGCGCCAGGCCCAGCAACCCGCGGTGATACTTGGCCGGATCAATCGAGGCATGGCGGGCAAACACAACCCCGCCGTGATACAAATCTGACCCCAACTCGCGGCGTTGTTCATCGCGCGGCACGGCAAACACCTCGGTGCCTTCGGTACGGCGCAGCATATCGGCGTCGCGCGTGATCTCTTCGTAATGCGCGGGCGTATGCGCAGCGTGATAGCGACCGTTGCGCCCAAAATCACACTCTATTGCCTCGTTAGAGACGAAATCGCCGATCCAGTCCAACGCGGTTTCGCCCTCTTGGCGGATCGCACGGGCGCGCTCGGCGCCGTATTTCGCACTCAGTTTGTCCAGTGACGGCTTGATGCTGGTGCTGATCTGCCCGCCGTTGCGTGTGCTACAGCCCCATCCGGGGTCTTGCGCGTCGAGCACCATGGTCTTGCACCCCCCGCGCGCGGTTTCGATGGCCGCGTGCAACCCGGTATAGCCCGATCCAACGATCGCCACGTCCACGTTCGGCAAAGGATCCTTGGGCGTTTCAGGCGGCGCGCCCAACCCATCAAGCCAGAACGAGCTGGCCTTGCACTGCGCTGTGATGACGGTGTTGCCTGCCATTGAATGCTCCGCAAAAGCCCACTGGACGGATCCCCGATTGAGGATTCTGAAAACGATAGGAAGAAAGAGCTATTAAATCAATACAATTGACCTTATCAAAGTATTCGATTCATTTATGCCAAAAGGCCCAAGCTTTTGAGCGCCTCGATAAAACTACGCCACCTCGAAGTGTTCAACGCCCTGATCGAGGCCGGGTCAGTGTCGCGCGCCGCCCAACGGCTGAACCTGACCCAACCTGCGGTCAGCATCGCACTGGGAAATTTCGAGGCCGAGCTGGGTTTTGCCCTGTTTCACCGTGAACGCGGCTTTTTCACCCCCACCACCGAAGCGATGCTGCTGCACGAGGAAGTCGTGCACGGTCTACAGGCGATCTCGCACGTCCAGGCGCGCGCGAAGGGCATTCTGTCGGGGCAGACCGGCCATGTCAGCATCGCCACAAACGGGGTGCTCGCGTTCAACTTCCTGCCCAAACTGCTGGCCGCGTTCCAGCAGGATCACCCCCACATCAAGGTGGAAATCAAGGTCCATTCCTCGCGCCAGATCGCCGCTTGGGTGGCCACGCACAACATCGACATCGGACTGATTGATCTGCCGGTTCCGGTGGCTGGACTGGACGCGGAAGTGTTCAAATTCGAATGTGTGTGCGCCATGCACCGCGACGACCCGCTGGCCGCGCAGGACATGGTCACACCGCAATCGCTGGCCGGGCGCTCGATCATCACAATCACCGGGCACCACCAAATTGATCA
Source organism: Sedimentitalea sp. (assembly GCA_045105075.1). Classification (GTDB taxonomy): domain Bacteria; phylum Pseudomonadota; class Alphaproteobacteria; order Rhodobacterales; family Rhodobacteraceae; genus JBGCDD01. The sequence continues at coordinate 3,231 of JBGCDD010000015.1, forward strand.
GCACCTTGATACCTGTCTCGCCGAGGCCAACATCGCCGTTTCGCGCAATGTGACCGCCTATTATTTTGCCATCGCGCGCAATTTCGTAGCACAGGGGGGGCATTTGGCGATCCTGGATCCGATCAACGGCAAAATCGATCTGAAAGACGGTGTGATCTGGCGCCCTTTTGCACCGCGTATCGACAACAACCTGGCCGTGATCACCGCCAAAGGCCAACCCATCGGCAAAGCCGCCCAAGACGTGCGGACCCGGATCCGCGACGCTTTGAGCGAATTGGCAATCTAGCCATGGCCCCGGTGCCAGACGCCACCACCCGGCTTGTCGCGTTTATGAACGCCGCCGCCGCCGAGCTGGCGCGTGATCCAAGCGCGATGTCCCAGCACATCAGCCGTGCGATGACCAAGACCCAGAACGCGCCGCCTGCCCTGCCCCCGGCCCAGATGCCCGCAAGCCGGGACTTGCCTGACATGCTGACCGGCGCGCCCCCCGGCCCCGCCCAGCTTGTGGCCGCCTGCGCCGGTGATCTGCACTGGCGGGTTGCCGGATTTGGCAAATTGCCCGACGTCGCTCGTCAAAAACTGGCTGTGGCTGAATTGATCGGACCCAACGGACTGTTTCCCGCGCAGGCCGTGCGCATCGGCCTTTTGATCCAAAGACAAGGATTTCATTACCCCAAACACCACCATGCCGCCCCCGAGGTCTATCTGGTGGTGCACGGCACCGCACATTGGGGCGTGGATGACACCGAACCGACGCCGCGCAAACCCGGCAGCATCATTCACCACAATGCGCACCAACCGCATCAGATTGTGACACCAACAGAGCCGCTATTGGCGTTGTGGGGGTGGACCGGCGATGTCGGCGGTGCGTCCTACACGCTGTAGCACCGATGACCGGCCGAGTTTGCGCCCCGGCGGCGCATCTCGTGTTGGCAAAGCCACCAAAGCGGCAAACCTCTCACCCACATGGGAATTGACGGGTCATAAAATGAATTTGGCGTTCATTGCGTGTTCTGTGGGCTTTGGGCCGCAAAGACACTGTTGTTGGGCGCGCTGGCAACGATCTGCTGTTTGGCGGCAACGTCAGGCCCATCTCGGCAGATGATATCATCTTTTAGACCCGCATTTTCCAACCCCGGGCAAGGAGAGCGATCTTGGTCATTCCATTTGCCGGGCCGCCGATGCAGTTCTCCAAGACACCATGCCCAACGCGCTGCAAAAGCAGATTGCGATGTGGATCGGCGATGCAACGCCGCATCAGATCTGGTGACCTAGCGCCCAAGCCGACGTCGCAGCGCCGGCCAGATCGGCGTCTGACTGAGCAGCATGATCAAAAGCGCCGTTGTCAGGATCAGTGAGATTGGGTTGGACACAAACGCCCACAGGAAATCTCCCACATCTTGCCGCGCTCTGAGCATGGCGCGCCGGTAATTGCTGTCCATCATCGGCCCAAGGATAACGCCCAGGATCACCGGCCCGACCTGGAACCCATAGGTTTTCAGAAAATACCCGACCACACCGAACAACAGCATCCAATACACATCGACCGGGTTGTTCTGAATGGCATAGGTGCCCACCGCGCTGAGAACGATGATCAACGGGATCAGCACCGCCTTGGGACATTCAACCACCTTGGTAAACAGACGAATGCCGGTCAGACCAAAAATCAGCAGGAACACATTGGCCAACAGCAGCGTTCCGACGATGAACCAGAACAGATGCGGCGTATCCACCAGCAACAGCGGGCCAGGTTTCAAGCCGTGAATGAACAGCGCACCAATGATCACCGCCGTCACCGCATCACCGGGAATGCCAAGGGTCAGCATCGGGATATGTGCGCCCCCGACGGCGGCGTTGTTGGCGGCCTCTGGCGCCACCAGACCTTCGCGATTGCCAGTGCCAAAGGGCCGCTCGGGGTTTTTGGTGGCGCGCTTGGCGTCGTCATAGGCCAGCAGCGCCGCAATGTCGCCGCCGGTGCCGGGCAAAGCGCCAATGATCGTGCCAATACCAGAGGCGCGCATCGCCAGCCAAAAGTACTTTTTGACGTCTCGGAACCTTGGGATAATCCGGTCGATTTTCTGTTTGATGGCCGGCGTGTTGAGCGTGTGCAATTGCACCAACGCTTCGGCAACACCGAAAAAACCAATCATTGCAGCCACATATGGGATGCCGCCCAAAAGGTGGATTGACCCGAAGGTGAACCGCCCTTCTGCGGTCATCGGATCCAAGCCCACCATCCCGATCAGCACGCCAAGTGCGCCGGCAAAAGCGCCTTTGGCAAAGCTTTCGCCCGACAAGGTGCCGACCAGCAAAATGCCAATGATGCCCAGCAGAAAGTAGTCGCGCGATTGAAACATCAGCGCAAATTCGGAAATGATCGGCGCGAACAGAGCCAGCGCCAAAATGCCGACAAAACCGCCAAAAACCGACATCACCGTTGTCAGCCCGATCGCTTCGCCGGCTTCGCCGCGTTTGGCCAGCGGATAGCCCTCGATCGCTGTGGCAATGGCCGACGGGGCGCCCGGAATGTTCAGCAAAATCGCCGTGCGCGATCCGCCATAAACGCCGCCAAAGAACACGCCCGAGATCAACGCCAGCGCCTCGTTCACGTCCCATTTAAAGGTAAATGAAATCAGGATCGATGTCGCCATCGTGACCGACAGCCCCGGAATCGCGCCGACGTATATGCCCGCAAATGTCCCCGCCGCGGTCAGGAAAATCAGCCAGGGATCGCTCCAGGCGATTGCCAGAAATCCAAGCGCCTCAAGCATCTAGAACCACGCCCGCATCAATGTGCCCTGCGGCAGGACAACCTGAAACACCTCGCGGAAAATGATGTAAACGATCACCAGCGTCACAGCACTCAGCGCCAGGATCACCAGGGGGTTTTTGCGCCACAGATATTGGAATGCGCAAAACAGAAACACCGCCGAACTGACCACAAAGCCAAAGAACGGCATCAACACCACATAGCCCAGCACCAGCGCGATCAGGACAATATGATGTGTCGGCAGGATCTGCGCCATGAACCCGGCCGAAGCGCGCGCAACAGCGGGTTTGCGCAGCGCCCCAAGCAAGATCACGACGCCCGATACAATCATGACCCCAGAGGCCAGCATCGGAAACACGCCCGGCGTGGTTTTGCCGGAAAACCCCGATATCCCATAGGATTGCCAAAACGCGCTGATCGAAAACACAAGCAGCAGCAGCGCAAAAAGAACTTCCCCCGGTTTGCGGGCGTCGGTCTGGGGTGTCATCAGGGATGTTGTTCCAAGCCAAAGGCGCCGGCCCAGAACAGCGGGCCGACGCGGGTGCTGTTAGGGACGCGGAATGCCCAGATCGGCCGGGCTGACTTTGGCGGCCCCGGTGTCTTGCAGCGCCCAGGCGGTGACTTGTTGCCACTTGACCAGGAAGTCTTTCGCCTCATCGCCCGAAATATTCGAAACGATGTTGCCGCGGTTGGCCATCAATGTGGTGAATGTCTCACTTTGCGCAGCTTTGGCGAAAGCGGTTGTCAGCGTCGCAACCACGTCAGCCGGCGTATCCTCGCGCACAAACACGCCGTAAAACGGACCCCACGGCAGGAAATTCGCCATTTCGGGGATCGCATCGGTGATGGCAGGCGCGTCGGGCAAGGTATCGACCGGCGATGTGTTCACAACCGCAAGCGCGCGCATTTTGCCCGCTTTGACCTGTTCGGCGGCGGCGGAAATACCGGCGGGCATGAAATCAACTTCGCCGCCCAACATCGCCGTCAGGCCCGGTCCTTCGCCGCCAAACGGGATCGCAGTGACATCAAACGGAGCCGAGTTGGCAATCAGCGCGCCAATCGTGCTGGGCAATCCGCCCGGCCCGGTCGAGCCCATGATCACGGCACCGGGATTGGCGGCGATGTCAGACATAAGATCAGCCATCGTCTGATATTTGGAGCCGGCCGGCACCACGATAACCGCAACACCACGGCCCAGAATATTGATCGGGGTGAACTTGGAATAGTCCAGATCGGCAACGCCCATGATCGGGTGAAGCTGAGGGTTCTCGGCGCCATAAAGGAACGTGTAACCATCAGCAGGCGCGGCGTTCACATAAGCGGTCGAAATCGCGCCAGCACCACCGGATTTGTTCAGCACCACAATCGGTTTGCCCAATGCTTCTTCTGCGGCGGGGTTGATCGCGCGGGCGACCGTGTCGGTGGCTCCACCTGCGCCCCACATGACAACACCCAGCATTTCGCGTTCGGGAAATTCCTGTGCGATGGCGGTTGTGCCCGCCAATGCAAATGCCGCAATGGCACCGATCCAAGTCTTTCTCATTTTTCCTCCCTTTGCGGCACCGCCGCTGTTCCAGTTCTTGATACGCCGGTCATTT
>JBGCDD010000016.1:0-6031 GCA_045105075.1 Sedimentitalea sp.
CTATACCGTACCGACCTGGCCCAAAGCTTATGGCGGCGCTGGTCTGGACCGTGCCCATGAAAAAGTGTTCCACGAAGAAATGGCGCGTATCAACGCGCGCTCGCCGCTGCAGAGCTTTGGCATCTGGATGCTCGGGCCGGCTTTGCTGCATTTCGGCACCGAAGAGCAGAAACTGCATTATCTGCCGCCCATCGCACGGGGCGAAATCCGCTGGTGTCAGGGTTATTCTGAACCCGGCGCGGGCAGCGATCTGGCCAGCGTTCAGACCAAATGCGAGGACAAGGGGGATCACTGGCTGATCAACGGTCAAAAGATCTGGACCTCTTATGCAGACAAAGCCGACTGGATCTTTGCACTGGTGCGTTCGGACAAGGACGCGGTCAAACACAAAGGGATTTCCTTTGTCTTAATCGACATGACCAGCAAGGGGGTGACGACCCGGCCGATCAAGCTGATCTCGGGTGTGTCGCCGTTCTGCGAGACGTTTTTCGATGATGTCGCGGTACCCAAGCACCATGTTGTGGGCGAAGTGAACCGGGGCTGGGACGTGGCCAAATACCTGCTGACCCACGAGCGCACGATGATTTCCGGCGGTGGTCAAGGGCTTGGCGGCGGACGTGCCCTGGGGGCCGTATTGGCCGATGAGGGCAATCTGGATGACGCCACTCTGCGAGCTTGCGCGCTCAAGGCTGAGGTCGACGCGCTGTCGATTGGCCTGACATTGGAGCGGTACAAGGACATGGCCGAGCAGGGCCAGGGCGTTGGCGATGCCAGTGCGATGTTGAAATATGTTGGCACCGAGCTGAACAAAGATCGCCACGAGCTGATGATGGCTTCGGGCGGCTCTGATGCTTTGGCCTGGGACGGCGAGCATGGCTCGCGCCCCGCCGACTGGCTACGCACCAAGGCCAACTCGATCGAAGGCGGCACCTCTGAGGTGATGCTGTCCATCGTGTCGCGCCGTGTATTGGGGTTGCCCGCATGAGCTCGCTTTTGAAAACCGAAGAAGAAACCATGCTGGCCGACGCCGCGCGCGGCTTTCTCGATGATGCGGCCCCGGTGTCGCACCTCCGTGGCCTGCGCGATGCTGGTCAAACTCATGATCCGGCCCTGTGGCGCGAGATGGCAGCAATGGGCTGGGCGGGTATTCTGATACCCGAAGAACAGGGCGGCTCTGATATGGGCCATGCTGCAGCCGGGGTTTTGGCGGCCGAGATGGGCAAAACATTGGTCAGCTCACCGTTTCTGTCCAGCGCCGTGATCGCCGCAACCGCCCTGCGTCAGGTTGCTGGGTCCGAAGCTGCGCTTTCGGCCATCGCTTCGGGCGAACGGCTTTATGCGCTGGCGGTCGACGAGCGGTCCAAATTCGCTCCCGAAGCCAGCGAAATGGAGGCCCGCCGTGACGGCAATGGGTTCCGGCTGAGCGGGTCAAAAACCTTTGTGGTTGATGGTGGCATGGCCGATCATCTTCTGGTTCTGGCGCGTACCCCGGATGGGTTGACGCTGTTTGATATACCTGCCGAGCGTGCCGGGATCACCCGTACCGCGCAATCAATGATCGACAACCGCGATGCAGCGAAGATCGATTTCGCCGATGTCGAGGCGACAGGCGAGGATGTGATCGGCTCGGTGGATGACGCGATGAGCGTGCTGCGCCCCGCGCTAGAGGCCGGGCAAGCCGCGCTGGCCGCCGAAATGTCGGGCCTGGCTGCGGGCGCTTTTGGCATGACGGTCGCCTATCTGAAAGACCGCAAACAATTCGGCGTGCCCATCGGCAGCTTTCAGGCATTGCAACACCGCGCCGCTGATCTGTGGTGCGAAACCGAAGTCACCGCATCGGCCATCGCCCATGCGGGCCGACTGTTGGACCAGGACCCAAACAACGCAACCATGGCGGTGTCATTGGCCAAAGCCCGCGCCACAGACACGGCCAAAAAGGCGGTGATCGAAGGCGTGCAGATGCACGGCGGCATCGGCATGACCGACGCATTTGACATGGGCTTTTTCATGAAGCGCGCCCGTGTGTCGGCAGAGTGGCTGGGCGATTATGGCTATCACGCCGAACAAGTTGCCCGCGCAAGAGGATTTTGAGCGATGACACCAGACGTACTTTTCAACCTGAGCGGCAAAACCGCATTGGTCACCGGTGGCGCCACAGGGATCGGGCGCATGGCCGCCGAAGCTCTGGTGCGTGCGGGGGCGCGGGTGTTGATTGCCTCGCGCAAGGGCGACGCCTGCGAAGCGGTTGCGGCGCAGCTAAACGCGCTTGATGCACCCGGCACCGCGATTGGATTTGCTGGCGATGTCAGCACCAGCGACGGTGTGACGGCCTTGGTCGATCAGGTGAAGAGCCACACACAAACCCTTGATATCCTGATGAACAATGCGGGTCGGTCATGGGGCGCGCCGCTCGGTCAGTTCCCGTTCGAGGCTTGGGACAAGGTCATGTCGCTGAACGTCTCGGGTCTGTTCCACCTCACCCAAAACCTGCTGCCGATGTTGATCGCATCGGGCAAACCCGGCGATCCGGCCCGCGTCGTCAACGTGGGCTCGGTTATGGGAGACGTGGCCATGGGCGACGGCGCCTATTCCTATTCCGCCTCCAAAGCCGCGGTGCACCATTTGACCAAAATAATGGGCAAAGAACTGGCCGGTCACAATATTACGGTCAACGCATTGGCGCCGGGGCCTTTTGTGTCCAAAATGACCGCTTTCGCCACCGCAGACGAAGGCATGCGCGAAAAAGTTGGCGCCGATGTGCCGCTGGGCCGGGTCGGGCGCGACGAAGACATCGCCGGTTGCATGTTGTTCCTGTGCGGTCTGGGCGGCGCTTATGTGACGGGCGCGATCATCCCGGTTTCGGGTGGCATCAATACGATGTCCGCTCCAAATATCTTTTCCGCAGCAATGCATTAGACAAGGATCTTAAACCATGAGTATCCGATTTGATGGCCGCGTGGCCATTGTCACCGGCGCTGGAACTGGGCTGGGACGCTGCCACGCCATGGGTCTCGCCGCACGCGGCGCACGCGTTGTGGTCAATGATTTGGGGGTGACAACAGATGGGTTGGGCGGGTCGTCCGAAGCTGCACAAACTGTCGTTGAGGACATTCGCGCCGCGGGCGGAACAGCAATGGCGCACGGCACCGATGTTTGCGATGAAGCTGGCGTGGCCGATATGATCGCTCAAACAAAATCCGAATGGGGCCAGATCGACATCGTCGTCAATAATGCGGGGATCCTGCGCGACAAAACCTTTGCAAAGATGTCGATGTCTGACTTCCGCAAGGTGGTCGATGTGCATCTGATTGGCTCTGCCACTGTGACCCATGCCTGCTGGCCGATCATGCGAGAACAGCAATATGGGCGCATTGTTCTGACCTCTTCGGCGTCCGGGCTTTACGGCAACTTTGGCCAGTCCAACTATGGTGCGGCCAAAGCGGCCATGATGGGTTTGATGAATGTGCTGCATCTGGAGGGTGCTCGCGACAACATCCGCATCAATACTTTGGCCCCGACCGCGGCCACCAGAATGACCGAAAAACTGCTTCCCGCTGAAGCGGCGGCATTGCTTGCGCCTGAAACCATCACCCCCGGTTTGCTGTATCTGGTCAGCGAAGACGCACCCAGCCGAATAGTCCTGGGCGCAGGCGGTGGAAGCTTTGCGCAAACACGCGTCTATGAAACCCAAGGCATCACGCTTGGAGGCGACGAAAACACCCCCGAAGCCGTCGCCAAGGCCTTCGCCCAAATCAGCGCTCCGGATGATCAGGAAGACCTAACAAACGCTTTTGAACAAACCCGCAAGTACGCCCGCAATGCCGCCGAGCGAGACGGGCTCGAACTGGATTGGGGCTAGACCCCTTCATCTTTCAAGAAAAACTCCGGGGGTCCGGGGGCTGGCCCCCGGCGCTCTGTCACAACTCAAAAGGATCAAAATCATGCGCGACGCTGTTATCGTTTCCACTGCCCGCACGCCCATTGGCAAAGCCTATCGCGGCGCCTTCAATGCCACGACTCCGCAGGCTTTGGCCGCCCATGCCATCGAAAACGCGGTGAAACGCGCCGGGATCGACGGCGCCGAGATCAGTGATTGCATTTTGGGCGCTGCTTTGCAGCAAGGTCATTCCGGCGGCAACATCGCGCGCCAAGCGGCCGTTCGTGCCGGCCTTCCGGTCAGCGTCGCAGGCATGTCGCTCGACCGCCAGTGCGCTTCGGGCATGATGGCGATTGCCACAGCGGCCAAGCAAGTCGTGCATGATGGTATGGATGTTGTGATCGGCGGCGGCGTTGAGAGCATCTCGATGGTGCAAACGGCCGACATGCGCGTTGCTGGCGACCCGTGGCTGATGGCCAACAAATCCGACATCTACATGAGCATGCTGGAAACCGCAGAAACGGTTGCGGCGCGTTACGATGTGAGCCGTGAGGTGCAGGACGCGTATTCTGCCCAGAGTCAGGACCGGACACATATCGCTCAGGAAGCAGGTCGGTTTGATGATGAAATCGTGCCAATGAGCACGATCATGAAAATCCAGAACAAAGAAACCAAAGAGATCAGCGAACACGAGGTGACGCTCAGCAAGGACGAAGGCAACCGTCCGGGCACCACCGCCGAAAGCCTTTCGGGCTTGCAGCCCGTTTTCAAGAACGGGCTGACAATCAAAGAGGGCAAATACATCACGGCGGGCAATGCAAGTCAGTTGTCTGACGGTGCATCGGCTTGTGTGGTGATGGAAGCGTCGCTGGCCGAGAAAAAGGGCCTGCAACCGTTGGGTCGTTACATTGGCGTGATGGCGGCGGGGTGTGAACCTGATGAGATGGGGATCGGCCCTGTATTTGCCGTGCCAAAACTGCTCGAAGCCCACGGGTTGAAAATGGACGATATCGGGCTTTGGGAGCTGAACGAAGCCTTTGCGGTTCAGGTGCTTTATTCGCGCGACCGTCTGGGCATTCCGGATGAGTTGTTGAATGTCGATGGTGGCGCAATTTCCATTGGCCATCCTTATGGGATGTCGGGCGCACGTATGGTCGGTCATGCGTTGATCGAGGGGAAACGGCGCGGTGTGAAATACGTGGTCTGCACCATGTGCATCGGCGGCGGTATGGGCGGCGCGGGTTTGTTCGAAGTGCTCTAAGCGCAAGCTTTGTTCCTGCCGGGGGATGCCTCCGGCGGGGATATTTTTGGCAAGATGAAAGAGGGACGGGGCGCGATATGCGGAACGACAGTCATTTACCACCGGCGTTGCAGGGGCTGCGTATTCCGCTCATTGGCTCGCCCTTGTTCATCATCTCGGTGCCGGAACTGGTGATTGCGCAGTGCAAAGCCGGGATCGTGGGATCATTCCCGGCGCTCAACGCGCGGGAAGCGGAGGGTGAGCCGCCCCTGCTTGATGCGTGGCTGACGCAGATCAAAGAAGAGTTGGATCGCCACAACCAAGCGAACCCGGACACGCCCGCGGCGCCTTACGCGGTGAACCAGATCGTACACCGCTCGAACGGGCGGCTGGACCGGGATCTGGAGATTTGCGTCAAACATGAGGTGCCGATCTGGATCACCTCGCTCGGCGCGCGGGTTGAGGTCAACGAAGCGGCGCATTCCTGTGGCGGCGTGGTGCTGCACGACATCATCAATAATACGTTTGCCAAGAAAGCGATTTCCAAGGGTGCCGATGGCCTGATCGCGGTTGCAGCTGGCGCTGGAGGGCACGCGGGCTCGCTGTCGCCGTTTGCGCTGATCCAGGAGATCCGCGAATGGTTCGATGGGCCGCTGTTGTGCTCGGGCTGCATCTCGACGGGCGATGGTGTTCTGGCTGCCGAGGCAATGGGCGCGGATCTGGCCTATCTGGGCACGTCTTTCATTGCGACCGAAGAAGCCAATGCGCATCCGGAATACAAGCAGATGCTGGTGGATTGTGCCGCTGACGACATCATCTATTCCAACCTGTTCACGGGCGTCTGGGGCAACTATCTGAAGCCTTCGATCGAGCGTGCGGGCATGGACCCGGACAACCTGCCGTCCAGTGATCCA
>JBGCDD010000017.1:0-12175 GCA_045105075.1 Sedimentitalea sp.
CGGGCGGGCGATGGCGCGGATTGTGGCGCAAACGCTGGTTTCGGGTGCGACAGTGAAGGGCGTGGCGCGCAGGTGTGATCAGCGTCCCAATCACCTGTCGCCATGGCGGTGGCTGGCCAAGGATGGCGACCTCGGACCCGCAGCGTTCCCGATTTCATCCTGAAAACCACCGAGCGACCCAACAGAGGCATCCCTCCAGAGCCACGCCCGGTCAGAGCTGAAACGATCCACAGGATCTCTGCCTTTCCTTTCAACCCAGCACCCCGCTCGCACTCCTCCGCTAAGCCACATTGGGAATGGGGGGGATTGACAGGGATGCCGCGCGCCCGTCAAACATCCGTATGCCGGTTCGCTCAAGGATTGTTCCTGTAAATCAATGCCTTCATTGCCACCCAACTCCGATCTGCCCCTGCGTTTGCTGCTGGCGCCCCTGCTCGCGGCTCAAGCCATTTCAGTCCGCCGTAGCGCCCGGTTTCTGCCCGAGCCCAGTGGCCCGCGCAGCGGCACGCTTGGGGATGGCCCGCCTTTGCGCCTGTTGATCACCGGTGATTCCTCGGCGGCAGGGGTCGGCGCGCCCACTCAAGATTTGGCGCTCAGCGGCCAACTTGTGGCGAGATTGGCCGAAACATTTCGCGTGTCATGGCACCTTTACGCTCGGACCGGGCACACAACAGCCGACACGCTTGCCATGCTCAATGCGCTGCCCAAAACCCGATGTGACATCGCCGTCACAGCGCTTGGCGTCAATGATGTGACCCGCGCCACCACAACCCGGCGTTGGCAAAAACGTCAAACCCATCTGCTTGATTTGCTGCGCACGCGCTTTGGGGTGGCGCACAGTTTTGTCACCGGTCTGCCGCCGATGGGCCTGTTCCCCTTGTTGCCCCAACCCTTGGCCTGGGTGCTTGGCGCGCAAGCCACCCGGTTCGACAAAGCCTTGGAAAACATAACCAAATCACACGCAGATGCGCATCACGTGCGGGTCAGTTATCCGTTGGATCCCGATCTGTCTGCCGCCGATGGCTATCATCCCACGCCCAAAGCCTATGGCCTTTGGGCGCAGGAAATGGCGGCTCAGATCACCACACATTGGCCCACATCGCCTAGACCTTGACCCGTTCGGATTTGGGATCATACATCGGTTTTAGCGACGCTTCAGCGGCCACGCGCACGCCCGCCACATCAATCTCATAGCCCGACGCCAGCACGTCAGCTGCGCTTTCGCCCCGGCACGGCACATAGCCCAGACCCATGGCGCCGCCCAGATGATGCCCATAGGCCCCCGAGCTAAGGTACCCCACAATCTCACCATTCCGCAGGATCGGTTCATTGTGATAAAGCAGCGGCTCGGGGTCGGTCAGGCGGAACTGCACCAGACGGTTTTCCAACCCTTCGTCCTTTTTGCGCAACACCGCATCGCGCCCGATAAACTCTGGTTTGGCCGTCTTTACCGCAAAGCCCAAACCCGCCTCAAGCACGTGATCTTCGCAGGTGATATCATGGCCGAAATGGCGAAATCCCTTCTCGATCCGGCAGGTATCCATCATGTGCATGCCACACAGCGTCAGCCCAAAAGCCGCGCCCGCCTCGTGCAGGGTTTCAAACACATGCCCTGCCATATCAGCGCCGACATAGATCTCCCAGCCCAGCTCGCCGACATAGGTAACGCGGTGCACACGCGCCAACCCAAGACCAATCTCGACCTCTTGAGCGGTGCCGAAAGGATTGACATCATTGGAGAAATCGTTGGGCGATACGGCGGCCAAAAGATCCCGCGCCTTGGGTCCCATCACCGCCAGCACGCCTTCGCCCGCCGTCACATCGGTGATGACCACGTTGAAATCGCCCACATGACGGCGCATCCAGGTCTCGTCCGCCAATCGCGTCGCCGCCGGAGTCACCACCAGAAACGCCGTTTCAGACAGGCGCGTGACGGTCACATCAGCCTCGATCCCGGCGCGCGGGTTCAGGAACTGGGTGTAGACGATCTTGCCAACTGGAACACAGTAATCGCCGCCGCCGATGTGGTTCATAAACGCCTCGGCGTCGCGCCCTTCCACGCGGATTTTGCCAAAGGACGACATGTCGTACATCCCCACGCCATTCCGCACCGCCAGATGTTCATCGCGCACGTTGTCAAAGAAATTCTGCCGCTGCCAGCTGTACTCGTACTTGCGCGGCTGATTAGGTTTGGCGATCCAATTGGCCCGCTCCCAGCCAGCAAGTTCGCCCATCACAGCACCCTGTTCCAGCAAATGCGCGTGAAACGGCGTACGCCGCACCCCGCGCGCCGTGGCCTTTTGACGATAGGGGAAATGATCCGCATAGAGCAGCCCCAGCGTCTCGGTCGAGCGGTCCATCAGGTAGCGTTTGTTGCCCTGAAACGGCTGCATCCGGGAGATATCAACATCGCCCAGATCAAAAGGTTTTTCGCCATCCTCCATCCACTGCGCCAGCGCCATACCAGCGCCCCCGGCTGACTGGATTCCGATCGAATTGAACCCGGCGGCGACCCAGACATTGTCCATCTCGGGCGCAAGCCCCAAGTGATACGCATCATCGGGGGTAAAGCTTTCGGGGCCGTTAAAAAACGTGTGAATGCCCGCCTCGCCCAACATTGGCATCCGGTTCACGGCGGCTTCGAGGATTGGTTCGAAATGGTCAAAATCCTCAGGAAGTTGATCAAATTCAAACCCTTCCGGGATCGGCCCCCAAGGTTTGGACACAGGCTCAAACGCACCCAGCATCATTTTGCCTGCGTCTTCTTTGTAATAGGCACATTCGTCCGGCACCCGCAGCACAGGCAATTGGCTCAAGCCTTTGATCGGCTCGGACACGATGTAGAAATGTTCACACGCCTGCAGCGGCACATTGATGCCAGCCATACGCCCAACCGCGTGGCCCCACATGCCGGCGCAATTCACAATCATGTCGCAGGCGATATGGCCCGGACCGTCCGCCCCGACATAGTCAACGCCGCTCACACGCCGCCCAGCCCGGGTGATCCCGGTGACCTTGGTGCGCTCGGCGATCACGGCGCCGCGTTGGCGTGCACCTTTGGCCATTGCCAGCGCGATGTTGCCCGGATCGCCCTGCCCGTCTTTATCAAGGTAAACCCCGGCCACCACACCATCCAGGTTCAGATGCGGGTACTTGTCGCCGACGTCATTGGGGCTGATTTCTTCCACATCCACGCCAAACGCGCGCGCCATTGCGGCCTGGCGGAAAATCTCTTCGCGCCGGTGCTCGGTCAGCGCGACCGTGATCGAACCCACGCGTTTGAACCCTGTTGCCACACCGGTTTCGGCCTCAAGCCCGCCATAGAGTTCCTGGGAATATTTGGCCAGTTTCGTCATGTTCGCGGTCGCGCGAAGTTGCGCGATCAGCCCGGCGGCGTGCCATGTTGTGCCGCTGGTCAGCTGTTTGCGCTCCAGCAGAACCACGTCTTTCCAACCCAATTTGGTCAAATGATAGGCCACAGAACAGCCGATGACGCCGCCGCCGATGATGACGACGCGGGCGGTTGCGGGAAGGGACATGTCAACTCTCCTTGAGTGTGGTGTTCGCTGTGGGCCAGGCCCGGCGATGGGGGTTTGGGTCAGACGATTTGGTGGCCTGCGTCGCGCAAACGCTGCGCCAAAGTTTCGATATGCGCGGGGCCAACCTCGCAGCACCCTCCGACGATTGTGGCGCCAGCCGCGACCCAATCCATAGCCAGATCGCCATAGGTTTCAGGCCCCAGATCGGTGCGTTGTTCCAGCGCGTCCACAGTTGGCGCGTCGGTTTTAAAGCCGTCAGAAATATGTGTAAAACCATTGGCATAGCCGCCAAACGGCACACCAAACCCGGCCAGAATCTCCATCGCGGCCGGAAACGCCTCGGGGCGCGAACAATTGACCAGAACCGCTTCGGGTTTGTAGGTTTTCACCAGATCCAGCACCGCGCCCAGCGGCTCGCCCGAGCGCAGGCGGGTGCCGTCATCGTCCATCACGCTCAGCGCCAGCCAGACCGGTTTTCCCAGCCCCGAAACCCCGCGCAAAGCACCTTCGGCCTCGATCACAGACGACACGGTTTCCATCAAAAAAAGATCCACCTTTGCGGCCATCTGCCCGGCCATCTCGCGGAATGTCGCCGCAGCAACCTCCGGGTCGGGCATCAGATCAGGGCGATAGCTGGCATAAAATGGCCCGATCGCGCCAGCCACCCGCCCCGAGCCATGCTCGGCGCGCGCGATCTGCGCCTGATCCAGCGCACAGGCCAGCAATTCGGGGATTTTGTGCGACAACTCAACCCGGTCCAAGCGGGTGCTTTGCACCGCATAAGTGTTGGTCGTAGCCACCGTGGCACCGGCGCGAAAGTAGTCGCGATGCACCTGCCCCACCAGATCGGGGTGATCAATCATCACCCGCGTGGACCACAACGGCGTGGCCCTGTCGTTCGAACGTTTGACCAGCTCCTGGCCAATCGCGCCGTCCAGCAATGTGATCTGCGCCATGGTGTCCTCCCCTATTGCGCTGGCTGCGTCAGGCGCGCAGCCGTTCGTTGGCCGGGTCCCACAAAGGCTGATCCGGTTGCACCACCGCGCGGCAACGTTGGCCAAAGATTTCGACCTCGATCTCGGTCCCTGGCGTGGCCAGATCGGTGCGCACCATGCCCAACGCGACCGATGCGTTGATCCGGTAGCCATAGGCACCAGACGTGGTTTCGCCCACAACCTGATCGCCGTGCCAAATGGTTGACATGTAGGGCGCATCCGCATCGCCAGCATCGACCAAAAGCGTGACAAAGCGTTTCTTGCTGCCTTGTTGTTTTTCGTTCATCAGCGCCGCTTTGCCCGGGAAATCCTGGGGTTTGTCGAGCTTGACGAAACGGTCCAGGCCACCTTCGAGCAGGGTATAGTCGGTCGACAAATCACCCTTCCAGGCACGATAGCCCTTTTCGATGCGCATCGCGTTCAGCGCATACATGCCAAACGGAGTCGCGCCCGCCGCCACGATCACGTCATAAAGCGCGGGAATATCCGCCATCGCGGCATGCACTTCCCAGCCCAATTCACCGGCAAAGGACACCCGCAACATAGCGCAGTCCACATCGCCGATTTTGGCCACCTGGTGGGTCAGCCAGCCCGAGCTCAGATCCGCCTGCGTGCCAATCGACTCGAACAATACGCGCGATTTTGGCCCCGAGACGATCAAGGTGGAGTATTCCGAAGTGTGATCTGTCAGCGTCAGCGTGTCGGGCAGCACATTGTTGAGCACGTCAAAATCGTGCCACTGCGCGCCCGCTGCGGTGATCAAGGTGAATTCATCCTCGTCGTGGCGGATCAGCGACATCTCGGTCAAGATACGGCCACGATTGTCGGGAAAATAGCCCAGCGTCATGCGCCCGATCTTGGGCAGGGCGCCCGCGATCCGTCCGCGCAGCCATTCCGCAGACCCGGCACCCGACAGTTTGAACCGCGAAAACCCGGGCAAATCCAGCACGCCAACGCCGTCGCGCACGGCTTCAACCTCGCCTTTGACACGTGGTGCCCATGGGCCGTTGCGGCTCCAGGTTTGGGTCGACTCCTCGGACGTGTCGTCGCCGTCTTTGGCAAACCAGTTGGCCCGCTCCCAGCCGTTATAAGCGCCCATCACGCCGCCCGCAGCCCGCACCTGTGTGTCCACCGCAGACAGTTTTTTGTCGCGCCCGGCGGGCCATTCGTGATGCGGGAAATGCATCGCGTATTCGTGCCCATAGGTTTCCAGCGCTTTGGCCAGCGAAAAGTCGTGATCGGCATAGGCGGTATAGCGGCGCGGATCGGTGGCCCACATGTCCCACTCGGTTTCGCCGTGCATGATCCATTCCGACAGCACCTTGCCGGCGCCGCCCCCCTGAGCGATGCCGAAGGTAAAGCAGTGCCCCTCAAACGCGTTTTTCACGCCCGGCATTGGCCCGATCAGTGGCAGACCATCGGGGGCATAGGGAATGGGCCCGTTGATATTGCGCCCCACCCCGGCCGTGCCAAGTGCAGGCACCCGGGCCATGGCGTCTTCGATGTAAAATTCGAGCCGCTCAAGGTCATCGGGATAGAGCTGGAACGAGAAATCCTCGGGCATCGGGTCTTCGGGGGTGATCCAATGGGCTTTGCAGTTTCGTTCATAAGGGCCAAGGTTCAGCCCGTTCTTGTCCTGACGCAGGTAATAGCTGATGTCGACGTCGCGGATGATCGGCAGTTTGCGCCCGTTCTCCTTGGTCCAGGCGGCGACATCAGCGATCTCGTCGGTCAGAAAATACTGGTGTGACATAACCACCATCGGCACGGTGCGCCCGCCAAATGGCTTGAACATCTCGCCCACGCGTTGTGCATAATAACCGGCACAATTGGCCACAAATTCACAGCGGATGTCACCTTTGGCTGTGTGCACGATCCATTCATCACCATCACGGCTGATGCCTGTGGCCGGGCAAAACCGCTCGATCCGTCCACCCGCATCGCGCGCCCCTTTGGCCATCGCCTGGGTCAGCTGTGCCGGATCGATATCACCATCCAGCGGATCCCACATACCGCCGGCCAGATCATGGGTTTCCATGAACGGATGATACTCCTGCATCTCGGACGCGGTCAGGATCGGCATCTCGAGCCCCTGATAGCGTCCCATGCCGGCGACACGTTCGAACTCTTGCATCCGCTCTTTGGAATGGGCCAGCCGCAGCGACCCGGTCACGTGGTAGTTCATCGGGTAGTCAACGTCTTCAGCCAGTGAGCGGTACATTTCCAGCCCATAGCGCTGCATGTTCATCACCGCCCACGAGCCGGAAAAGTTCGGGCAATTGCCCGCCGCATGCCAGGTGCTGCCCGCGGTCAATTCGTTCTTTTCCAGCAGCACGCAATCGCTCCAGCCGGCTTTGGCCAGATGGTACAAAGTCGACGTGCCAACAGCGCCGCCACCGATAATGACCACCCGGGCCGTTGTTGGGAAATCGCTCATGCTTTGATCTTTCCTGAGTTGGCCCGCGCCGTCGCAGGTCTTGGAGAAGGGGAACGCTCGACTGTGCCGCGCGTGCGGCTGGTCTGCTTGGATGTTGTGGCGATGGCAAAGACACCATCATCGAAGCCGTGGGCAGCAAGATGTCTCACGACGTGCCCGAAACTGCGATCAGCCTGCCCTTGCCGGATCCGGATATGATATAGCGCGTCGGTCATGATTGGCTGTCTGGTACGGCGGGCAAATCGTAGTAATCGCCCTTGGTGTCGGTGAAAATATTTCGGGTCAGGGTCAGGCCGGTGGTTGTGTCAAAGGCGCTCATCGAAATCGAAATCTTGGTTTCAGCGTTGTGCTTCCAGAACAGGAAGCTTCCGCAGCTGGCACAAAACCCGCGTTTGGCCGTTTCGCTGGAGGCGAACCAGCGCAGATCACCCGAGCGGGTCAATTCGAAATCGGCATCTGGGGCAGTCGCGCTGGCCCAGTGATGACCCGATTGTTTACGGCATTGCGTGCAATGACAGGCCGAAGCGCCCTGTAGATTGGCCGCAACGGTAAAGGCGACGCTGCCACACAAGCAAGATCCACGGTGCATCGCTATCCCCTCAGCTGTGGTGTGCTGGCGCCCAGCATCACGCCATAGATAATGAAACAGGTGGCCATGACGCGGCGCACCCAGATATTGAACACCGCCGCCAGCGCGCTTTTGCCGATGCCCGCGCCCAGTGCCGTAAAGCCAGTATAACTTAGGGCTGTGATGGTCAGCGCGGTGGGCATGATCACCCCCATTTGGCTCAGAACAGGCACGTCTGGCTGCACGAACTGCGAAAACGCGGCAAGATATCCTGCGACCGACTTTGGGTTGATCGTCGCGATGGCCAAAGCGTGAAGATAGATGTGGCGTGCCGGACGTTGATCAAGCTTTACGGGTTTATGGGCTGTCAGCCAGCCGCGCACGCCAAGGTAAATCAAAAACCCAGCACCCAGCAGTTTGGCGATGAAGAACGCTGTTGGAGAGGCCGCAATCAGCGCCGTGACCCCCAAGGCTGACAAAACGAGGAAAGCTGAGGCCTGGGTCAGGATCGCCAACACACCGATCATCGCGCGCCCAAAACCAAGCGCCATGCCGTTCGAAATACAATTGACCGCGTTGGGCCCGGGTGTGGTGACGAAAACCACCCAGAACAGCGCAAACAGGGTCCAGGTCTCGAACGACATCAATAGACCGGAGGCGCGATGACACAGATCGCAATTGCGGGGGCATCATAGGGGTTGATCCAGCGGAAAGGTTCGCCGCGGATGCGAAAGCTGTCGCCGGGATGGATGGTAAAGGACTGATCTGCAATTTCGAGATCAAGCTTGCCGGAAATCAAGTAACCAACTTCCTGTGTGGGGCGTGTGACACTTTCGCCAATCTGGCTGTGTGGCTCGAAAGTGGAGTGGACCATTTCAAAGTCGTCCGTCAGGTCCGGCGACAAGAGTTCTTCGACGAGGCCCGCAGCGTCCGATCCAATCGGGCGGCGCGCGCCTTTGCGCACGACATAGCCAGCCTCGCGTGCCGGGGCCGGGTATTGACCAAACAACATCGAAACCGACACCTCGAGCGCACGGGCCATATGGCGCAGATCGGTGATGGACGGCTCGGAGAGGTCGCGCTCAACCTGGCTGAGCCAGCCGACCGATCGGTCAAGCTGCGTCGCAAGATCCGCAAGCGTCAGTCCCCGGGCTTTGCGCAAGGCCCGCAAATCCGCACCAAGCGATCCAATGTAAGGCGTTCGATGATACACGAGTCACTCACTGTGAAAAATTGCGCTGTTTTTTCATGATGGCGCGGCGGAATGAAAATTCCAAGCATTTTTTCACGTGACGGAAAAGACGCGGTCCAAAATTTCCGTCAGCGCACGCGCGTCCTGATCGGTGAATGCATCGGGTTGATCACTGTCAAGATCAAACACTGCGATCAAGTCCCCGGCGCGATTGCGAACCGGGATAACCAATTCCGATTGCGTCGTGCTGGCGCAAGCGATGTGACCTGCAAACGCGTTGACGTCTGGCACCAATTGAACCACCCCTGTGCGCGCCGCCGCGCCGCACACACCGCGCGAGAACGGGATGCTCAGACACCCATGGCCGCCTTGATAGGGCCCGATCTTGAGCAATTGCGGCCCGACAACCCGATAGAACCCGGTCCAGTCGAAGCGGTCATCGCTGTGATGGATTTCGCAGGCAACCGTCGCCATCAGCGCGATGGAGTCCTGTTCGCCCTGCGTGAGCGACGCGATGGTTTTGGCCAAGGTCAGATAGTCAACACGCATGAGCGGCTCCACTTGCTACGAAAAGGGGCTGTCTGCCCCCTCAGCCGGGCAAGCCCGTCTTTCACCCCCGAGGATATTTGTGCAAGAGGAAGTTTTAAAGACGCTCGATGGCCACCGCAGTGCCTTCGCCGCCGCCGATGCAGATTGCGGCCACGCCCCGCTTGAGACCCCGTGTTTCCAATGCGTTGAGGAGGGTGACCATGATCCGTGCGCCGGATGCGCCGATGGGATGGCCAAGAGCGCAAGCCCCGCCATTCACATTCACCTTGTCGCGGTCCAACCCCATTTCCTGCATGAACGCCATGGGCACAACGGCAAATGCTTCATTCACCTCCCAAAGATCGACGTCTTCTTTTGACCAGCCGAGAGATTTCAGCAATTTTTGCGCTGCGGGCACAGGGGCTGTTGTGAACAGATTCGGTGCTTGCGCATGGCTCGCATGGCCAAAAAGACGGGCACGCGGGGTGAGCCCATTGGCTTTGGCTGCATCTGCCGAGGTCAGGATCAAAGCCGCAGCACCGTCAGAGATCGATGACGCATTCGCCGGCGTTACGGTTCCATCCTTGCGAAAAGCAGGCTTAAGCGTTGGGATTTTGTCAGCGCGTGCGTTGCCGGGTTGTTCATCCTGATCGACAGTTGTGGTGCCTTTTCGTGTTGTTGTCGTCACGGCGGCTATTTCCTGACCGAATGCACCTGTGCGCTGCGCCTCGAGCGCGTTGGACAAGGACTGCAGGGCATATTCGTCCTGGGCCTGGCGCGTAAACTGAAAGGTTTCGGCGCAATCTTCGGCAAATGTGCCCATCAATCGCCCTTTGTCATAGGCATCTTCAAGCCCATCAAGAAACATATGATCGATGACTTGCCCATGACCGAGACGTGCACCGCCGCGCATCTTGGGCAAAATATACGGCGCATTTGACATGTTTTCCATGCCACCCACCGCCATAGAATTGACCTGGCCGAGTGCAATCTGGTCAAACCCTATCATCGCCGCCTTCATGCCCGATCCGCACATTTTGTTGAGCGTTGTGGCTGGCACGTTTTCAGCTAAACCTGCCGCGAAACCTGCCTGGCGCGCGGGTGCCTGACCTTGTCCTGCTGGTAAAACGCAGCCCATGAGCAATTCATCGACGGTCTCCAAACCCGCATTCTGAAGCGCGGCCCGCAGCGCAACTCCACCCAGTTCAGCCGCTGAAACACCATCAAAGGCACCCTGGAACCCCCCCATCGGAGTGCGGGCTGCGCCTGTTATGACCACGTCTTTCATCTGGTTTCCTTCGTCTGCCTTTGAACACGGATTGGTAAGTTTTGTGCTCTATCACTGTGTCGCACAAATCATGAACACGCAAGGACATCAAGATGAGCCTGACCAGCACGATAACCGAGTCTGCACAGATCGTGACCGTCAATACAGACCGGATCGACGCCGCAATGGCGATCCAGTTCAAAGAAGACATGCGCGCACAGACTGACAACGGACCGCAACGCGTTATCCTCGACTTATCGTCGGTGAACTTTATTGATTCCAGCGGTCTTGGCGCGATCGTCGCAGCCATGAAACAGCTGGATGCCACACGTCAGCTCGATTTGGCCGGGCTGACCCCAACAGTCGAAAAGGTGTTTCGGCTCACCCGGATGGACACAGTTTTTAAGCTATTTGACACGATGGACGATGCTTTGACGCACGCTTGAACTCTTTTGTGCTTAAAACGCGCCGCTTCGCGAAATAGGTCCGAACCGAATGACGCTGCCAATCGACATTACTTTTGAATCAACTGAACTCGGCGCGCGTGAGGGTATTGCGCGTGTGATTTCTGCGCTGACCGAACGCGGGCTGAGCCAAGATCATCTTGGCACAGTTGAAATTGCGCTTGCCGAATCTGTCAACAATATCATCGAGCATGCCTTTGCGGGATTGGCGCCAGATGTTGTTAGAGTACGGCTTTTGCTGGAGCGGAACCTGCTGGTCTTGACGATCCATGACAACGGAAATGCGCTGCCCAACGAAGAAATGCCACCGGGCGACCCCGCTGATCTGCAAGTCGCGCGCAGTGAATTACCGGAAGGTGGTTTCGGCTGGTTTCTAATCAGAGAGTTGACCACCACACTGAGTTATGTGCGAAAAGACGGGTCAAACATTTTGACTTTACAGTTTGATTTGGGATCCGATTCAAATTGACCAAAACACAAGTTCCCAGAGTCAGGACCCATTGATTTTCAGCTATTGGCATGGATCACGGTTGGGAAAACGAGCGGTGAATATGTTTGATCTTTTCTGGCCAACGGAGGCGCAGATGGCGCGCTTTGAGCCCTTTTTTCCCAAGTCACACGGAAAACCCCGCGTTCACTGCGCGGCAGGCGATTGCGTCACGCCAGAGGCGTGCTTTCAGCACGACGCAATCTGCCGAGAGGGGATGATCGGCGTGTTTTAAATGGGATTATCTTCATAGACCGCAATGGTTTAAGGTGGCGTGATTCATCCGCCGCCTATGGCCCGCACAAGACACTGTAAACCCGTTGGAAGTGGTGGGGAAATAGGAGCGTCTTCGCCCAGATGATGGCCGGTTTGGCCGGCGAACACGGCGAGCAAAAGGCTGTCATATTTGACGTCACCGATCTGAAGGCCCATCGAACGGCGACCGGTTTGGACCTCAAAAACGGGGGCGTGGGCGTCTGATCACTGCCCGGCAGTCGATTGCCGGTGTCCTGCCCCCCGAAACTTCCCTCGCTTTAATGTAGAGTTTGCTCAACCTGCGAAGGAGCAAACACATGCGACAGAGTCGTTTTACCGAGGCCCAGATTATTGGGATGATCAAAGAGCAAGAAGCTGGAATGCCTACAGCTGAGGTGTGCCGTAGACATGGCCTGAGCCCTGCGTCGTTCTACAAGTTCAAA
>JBGCDD010000018.1:0-10752 GCA_045105075.1 Sedimentitalea sp.
AGACTGTCGGCCACCGGATTGAGCAGCCCGACCACCATGAAAGCGCCCATTCCAATGACGAAATTGGCAGCAGACAAAGTGGGGATCAGAAGGGGGCTGGACGGATGCACGCTCATTGGGCAAAGCTAGCGCGGCGCATCAGCCTCGGCCACCCGAAATGCGCCACAGCGCGCGCGAGAGGACAAAAGATGCAGGTGAAAAAATTGGCCGGCCATGTCGGCGCCGAGCTTGGCGGGATTGATCTGGCGACCCTGTCAGATGCTGGTTTCGAAGATTTACGCGCTGCGCTTTTTGCTCATGGCGTGGTGGCGATCCGGGATCAAGCGCTGAGTGAGGACGCACATATCGCGCTGGCCGAACGATTTGGCGAGATCGATGTGAACCGCTTTTTCACACCTGTGGCCAGCCATCCGCAGATCGCCGAGGTGCGCACCAAGCCGGGCATGTCGGCAGTGATTGGCGGCACCTGGCACACTGATCACTCCTACGATCCGGCGCCTGCGATGTGTTCTATTCTGGTGGCGCGCGATCTGCCGCCCTATGGCGGTGACACGTTGTTTGCCAGCATGGCGGCGGCCTGCACTGCGCTGTCACCGGGGTTGCGCGCCACATTGGCGACGATGTCGGCCTGGCACAGCGATGGCAGCTTTGCCGACTCCAAGCTGGGTTTGAACAAAGACGCCAGCGCCTTTCGCGCACCGTCCTTGCATCCTGTCATCATCGCACACCCTACGACGGGGACTTCAACGCTTTACGTAAACGGCGATTTCACCACCCATTTTGACGGCTGGACGGCGCAGGAATCGGCGCCTTTGCTGGGCTATCTTTACCAATTTTGCACCCAGCCGCCGCTGACCTGCCGGATTTCTTACGCGCCGGGCACTGTGGTGATCTGGGACAATCGGCTGGTGCAGCATTTTGCCAGCGCGGACTATCTGGGCCATGACCGGCTGATGCACCGGATCACAGTCAAAGGCGTGCCGCTGAGCGCCGCGGACTAGTCGAGAAAGGCTTTTTCCACCACGTATTGCGCAGGCTTTGAATTGGCGCCTTCCTCTAGCCCGTAACCTTCCAAAAGCGCTTTGATATCGAGGTTAAAGGCCAGGTTGCCGCAGATCATCGCGCGGTCGGTGTCCGGGCTGATCGGAGCAACATCCAGATCGGTATAAACCTCGCCCGAACGCATCAGATCAGTGATGCGCCCCATCTTGGGGCTGTCTTCGCGGGTTGTCGTTGGGTAATACCGCAGCTTGTCGGCAAAGCCGTCGCCGATCAGTTCCGCCAACATCTCGTCATTGCGGATGTCGTCGATCAGCTGGGCGCCGTAAGCCAGCTCGCCGACTTCACGGCAGGTGTGGGTGATGATGACCTCGTCGTAATCTTCATAGGTTTGCGGCTCGCGCAGCAGGCTGGCAAAAGGCGCAAAACCGGTGCCGGTGGCAAACAGCCACAGCCGTTTGCCCGGGATCAGCGCGTCATGCACCAACGTGCCCACGGGTTTGGGGCGCAAAATGATCTGATCGCCCGGTTCGATATGTTGCAACCGCGAGGTCAGCGGGCCGTCTTGGACCTTGATCGAATAGAATTCCAGTTCGTCATCCCAGGCGGGCGAGGCGATGGAATAGGCGCGCAAAAGCGGCTTTTGCTTGCCGGTTTTCGGGTCCGGTTCGCCCATCAGCCCGATCATCACAAACTCGCCCGAGCGGAATCGCAGCGTGGCCGGGCGGGCGACGCGGAAGGAAAACAGCCTGTCGGTCCAGTGTTTCACGGAGGTGACGGTTTGGGCGTCGGGCAGGGTCGGGGTTTTTACAGGCGTCGCGTCGGTCAATTTGGGATGCTCGGTCATGGTTTCACTGCCGGGTTTGTGCCCGACACCTTTTCAGTAGTCTTTGATTAAGATCAGGGGAAGGGGGGATTGGCGCGTCGATGGCGCCAATCGTGCCGATGCAACCGTGTTAGCCGCGCAAACGGGCTTGGTAATCGTTTTGGCGCCAGTCTGCGCGGGCGAGCCATTGATCTTCGGGCTGACGCGCGGCAAGGGCGGCATCGATTTCGACTTCGTCAAAACCAGAGCGGCGCGCCATGGCGTATTGATCGGCCAGAACGTGCCCGGCGGCGCGCAACCGACCTGTGTAACCCGCCTGGCGCAGGCGGCGGGCCAGCGTAAAGCCGCGCCCATCGGCAAAGCTGGGAAACTGGATGCGAATGATTGCGGCGTTTTGCGCGCGCGCGATCAGCTGGTCGGGGTCGGCATCGGGTGCCACGTCAAGGGCAGCAACATCATTGGCAGTGTCGAGCGGAGAAAACCCGCCGTTCCAGTCGTCCGGGGCAAAGCCGGTGTCGGTGACAAGGGTGGTCATGTGTAGTCTCCTTGGCGGATCAGTTTGCCGTTCACAAAATGCAGACCGCATTCGTCTTTGTCCGTGTTGCGCCAGCGCCCGGCACGGGGGTCTTCGCCTGTGGCGACCGGAGTTGTGCAAGGTTGGCAGCCGATGGAGGGATAGCCTTTTGCCACCAGCGGATGCCGTGGCAGGCGGTTTTCCTCCATATAGGTTTGCACGTCGGTGGTGCTCCAATGGGCAAGGGGGTTGATCTTAAGCCGGTGGCCGGTTGGGTCGGGTTCGAAAAACGCCAGCGCCGCGCGGGTGCTGGATTGAAAACGTTTGCGTCCGGTGATCCACGCCGGATACCCCTTGAGAGCGGTGTTCAAAGGCCGGGTTTTGCGCAAGGTGCAGCAGGCATCGGGGTTGATTTTGTGCAAGCTGCCTTTGGGATCCTGCACGGCGATGTCGGGGCTGCGCAGGATTGTGATGTTTTGCAGATGCAACCGCTCGGCCAGCTCGTGCTGGTAGACAAGCGTTTGCGCAAACAGCATTTCAGTGTCGATGAACAGCACCGGGGCGGCGCGGTCGATGATGCTGAGCATATGCAGCAGTACCACCGATTGCGCGCCAAAGCTGGACACCAGCGCGCTGCGGTTTGCCAGCGCGTAAGCCATCACAGACGTGGCGCTGTGATGGGCAAAGCGGTTGTTCAGGCGGGCGGCTTTTTGGCCAAGCGGCCCTCCGGGGGGAGTTTTCTGGGAAAGATGAAGGCTCATTCGGCGGCCACGGCGATTTTGGGATAGAGTGCGGTTTTGAACGGCGCAGCGCCGAGGCGGCGGTAGGTGGCCAGGAAGGTTTCGCTTGGTTCGTGGCGCAGGTCGAGATAGGCCATGACCAGGCGTTCAATGGCGGGCACGATGTCGTCGGCGGCAAAGCCGGGGCCGGTGCGTTCGCCGATGGCGGCGGTTTCGGTGTGATCGCCGCCCAGTGTGATCTGGTAGCTTTCGACGCCGGCGCGGTCGAGCCCGAGGATGCCGATGTGGCCGACATGGTGATGCCCACAGGCGTTGATGCAGCCGGAGATTTTTAGCTTGAGCGGGCCAATGTCATGTTCGAGTTTGAGGTCGTCAAAACGCGTGGCGATCTCTTGTGCGATGGGGATCGAGCGGGCGGTGGCCAGCGCACAGTAATCCATGCCGGGGCAGGCGATGATGTCGGAGATCAGCCCGATATTGGCCGTTGCCAGCCCTGCGTTTTTCAGGGCCGCGTGGATGCGGGGCAGATCGGCTAAGTGTACATGGGGCAGGATGACGTTTTGTTCATGGCTGATGCGCAACTCGTCGTAACCGTAATGTTCGGCCAGGTCAGCCATAACGCGCATCTGCTCGGCTGTGGCGTCGCCAGGCGTGGCGCCGTGGGCCTTGAGACTGATGGTGACAATGGCGTGCTGGGGATCGCGATGTGCGGATATGTTGGTGTCCGCCCAGCTTTGATAGCCCGCATCGCGCGGGGCGGCAGGGATGGCGGCGCGGCGGAAGTTTGGTGGCGCAAAGGCGGTTTCCAGATCGTTCAGCAGGGTTTGATCGGTGCCTGTGAAAGTGGGTCTGATGCGCTGAAAAGCGTCTTCGACCAGCGCGCGGATCTTGTCGATGCCGTTTTCATGAACGGTGATCTTGATGCGGGCTTTGTACTTATTGTCGCGCCGTCCCAGCAGGTTATAGACTGACAGCACCGATTCCAGGTAAGGCAGCAGATCGGCGCGGGGCAGGAAATCGCGGATCACTTTTCCGATCATCGGGGTGCGCCCCAATCCGCCGCCGACCAGAACCTCAAAACCCGGCGCGCCGTCTTTCACAACCATGCGCAGGCCGATGTCGTGGGCGCGGGTGACGGCGCGGTCTTGCTCGGCACCGGTTACGGCGATTTTGAATTTTCGGCCCAGAAACTGAAACTCGGGGTGATCGGTTGACCATTGGCGGATCAGTTCGGCCACCGGGCGTGGGTCGGCGATTTCATCTGCTGCGGCGCCGGCGAAATGATCGGCGGTGACGTTGCGGATGGTGTTGCCGCTGGTCTGGATTGCGTGCAGGCCAACCGAGGCCAGCGCGTCGAGCATATCGGGAATGTCACGCAATTTGGGCCAGTTGTACTGGATGTTCTGGCGCGTGGTGAAGTGGCCATAGCCCTTGTCCCAGGTTTCGGCCAGATGGGCGAGCATGCGCATTTGCGCGGAATTCAGCGTGCCATAGGGTATTGCGACGCGCAGCATATAGGCGTGCAGTTGCAGGTAGACGCCGTTCATCAGGCGCAGCGGTTTGAATTCATCCTCAGTCAGCGAGCCGTCGATGCGGCGTTCGACCTGGGCGCGGAACTGGGCGTTGCGGGTCGCGAGGAAGTCAGTGTCAAAGTCAGAATGCTTATACATTTTGGGTTTCCTGTTTGCCGTGGGCGAGGTTTGAGGGGCCTTTGCGGCGGAAGTCTTCGCGAAAATGGGTGGGTTCGGGGCCAGCTGCGCCCGGGCGAATGTTGGCCAGATAAGCACCGACCAGTTTTTCAGGCTGTTGCTCGGCAAAGAGCAGGCGGAGTTGGGCGTCGGCCTCATCCGTCAGGATTTCGGCCTCGGCCAGCACGCGGCTCCAGTGGTCATCGGCGGTGAGGTAAATCACGTCGCCCTCGAGCAGATCCGAGGCGGTGACAACTTTGGGCGTGAAGGGGGCGGGCATCAGGCAAGCTCCTGTTTCAGGTTGGGCAAGATGTGAGCAGCGGCGCGAGGCGCGAGACCGAGGATTGTGAGGGCGGGGCCATCGAGATCGGCGGCGGCGAGATCGGCGGCCAAAGTGGCCAATGTCGTGGACAAGATGCGTTGATCTGGGCGCGACGCGTTCTCAATGATGCTGAGCGGTGCGGCCGGCGACGCGCCGTGCATCAACAGCCGGCCTTGCACGAAACGCGCCGATTTCTTGCCCATGTAGATCGCCGCGACCTCGTTTTGGCGGGCCAGAGCGGACCAGTCGTGATCAGCAAAGCCTTTCATGTCGTGCCCGGTCAGAAACCGCACCGAGGCGTTGCGGCCGCGTCGGGTCAGGCTTTGACCTATGCTGGCGACAGCAGCAGAGGCGGCGGTGATGCCCGGCACAATGTTCCAGGCGATCTGGGCCGCGTCGCAGGCGTCGATTTCTTCATCGAGGCGGCCAAACACTGTGGCATCGCCGGATTTCAGGCGCACGATCTGGGCGCCACTTTCGCCGTGTTCCACCAGCAGCGCATTGATGCGGGATTGCGGGGTGGAGGGGCCAAAGCCCTCTTTGCCAACATCGATCATGATGGCTTCACGGCGCGCCAGTTCCAGAATCTCGGGCGTGATCAGGCGGTCATAGATCACCACGTCGGCCTCGTCCAAAGCGCGCCGGGCCTTGAGGGTGAGCAGTTCGGGATCACCGGGGCCGGCGCCAACAAAAGCCACATGGCCGGGGCGGGTTTTGGTGTTGAGGTGATCGGCAAGCAGGTCATCGAGCGCTGGGACCACGGCATCTTGGCCTGTGGCGATCGCTTTGGGGCCAGTGTTGAAGTAGTATTCACGCCAGAAATCGCGCCGTTTGCGCCCCATTGGCAAGGCTTCCGCCATTTTGCGAAAGGTTTTCCCGATGCGCGCCAAGGGACCGAGGCTGGCGGGCAGGCGGGCTTCCAGATCGGCCTTGATGGCGCGGGCCAGCACCGGAGCTGCGCCTTCGGTGCCGATGGCGATGGTGACTGGATCGCGGTCGACGATGGCGGGGGTGATGAATTGACTGTCGGCCAGATTGTCGACGATGTTGACCAAGGCCCCATCCGCGCGCGCCATTGCGGCGGTTTGGGCGTCGATCTGAGGGCTTTCATCGGCGGCGTAGACCAGTTTGGCGCACATCGCGTCACCGGGTTCAAACGCGCGGGTGTGCAGAGTGAGTTTGTTCTGGTCGGCCCAAGCTGTGATCTCGGGCGCTGGGGTGTGCGCGAAGACGGTGATGTGGGCTTTGGTTTTCAACAGCAAGCGGAGTTTGGCCAGTGCTGCGTCGCCGCCCCCGGATAGCACCACACGGTGGCCTGCAAGGTCGAGGAAGATCGGAAAATGTTGCATGGCGTGGGCCTTTGTGGCTGTTTGACTTGATCCTCAATATAGGAAATAATTCTGCCTGTTGCCTATGGGGTGGCATAGATAAGAACATATGTTCCGCTCTGGAGCTCTATTTGCGGATTGGGTTCGTCTGAAGGGAGAAAAGGGGAATGGCGATGCAGATAGATGAGGTGGATCGGAAAATCCTGGCCGAGCTGCAGCGCGATGCCAGTCAATCTTTGGATGAAATTGCGCGTGCGGTGGGCAGTTCCAAGACGCCGGTTTGGAATCGCGTGCGCAAGTTGCGCGAGGCAGGCGTGATCGGGCGCCAGACGGTTGTGCTGGATGCTGAGGCGTTGGGATTTGAGGCGTGTTTCTTCGTTTTGATCCGCACGTCAGAGCATGAGGCGGATTGGCAGGCGGCGTTTTTGAAAGCGTTGTTGGATCGCCCTGAAGTGCAAGAGGCGCATCGGTTGGCTGGTGATATCGATTACATTCTGAAGGTGCGGGTCAAAAATGCGCGCGCCTATGATGCGTTTTATCAGGCGCTTATTTCAGAAGTGCGGGTGTTCAATGTGACAGCATTGTTGTCGATGGAGGAAATCAAATCGACCACGATGTTGCCGTTGTAGGAAAGGTGGGGGCCAGCCCCCGTCGCCGGTGGCGACTCCCCCGGAGTTTATTTTGAAAGATGAAAAGGGTTAGCGGGCGACCCAGAGCTGGGTCAGGCCGTGGAAATGATAGCTGTTTGCATAGGTAGGCGGGCTTGTTAGGCGCAGGTTGGGGCAGCGGTTGAAAAGAATGGGCAGGGCGATTTCAAGTTCGAGACGGGCGAGGGGTGCGCCAACGCAGAAATGCAGACCGCCGCCGAAACTGGTGTGGGTTTGCGCAGGTCGGGTCGGGTCAAATTGGTTGGGATGGGACCAAATCGCCGGGTCGCGGTTGGCGGCGCCCAGAAGCAGCGCGATTTGGTCGCCGCGTTGGAACGAATGGCCAGCCAGTGTGAGGTTTTCGTAAGCATAGCGGGTGAACATATGCAGAGGCGGGTCGAAGCGGAGCAGTTCATTGACCGTTGCTGCGATCTGATCCGGTTCAAGGCAGGACAGGTCTGATCCAGTTTCGAGCAGGGTTTTGACGCCGTTGGCGAGGGAATGCACTGTCGCCTCATGACCGGCGTTGAGCAGCAGGATCACGGTTGAGATCAGCTCGTCTGTGCTGAGTTGGGAGCCGTCCTGTTCGGCGGCGATGAGTTGGGTGATCAGATCGTCGCGCGGCGTGGCACGGTGGGTTTCAATATGGGCACGCAGGAATTCGGTGAACTCTGCCGAGGCTTGCGCAGCGGCGTCTTCGACGGCGCGCGTCCGGTTGGCCATGTACATTGCGACCATGGCGTGGGACCAGGCCAGCAGGTCGGGGGCGCAGTGGTCGGGCACGCCCAGCAGGCGTGCGATGGTGATCACCGGGATCTGATTGCAAAACGCGCCGATCAAATCGAAAGAGTCTTTGGGAAATGCGTCGATCAATTGGTAGCTCAAGGTCGTTAAGTCGCCGGTCAACGCTTTGATCGCGCGTGAGGTAAAGGCGCGCATCACCAGGGCGCGCAAGCGGGTGTGGCGCGGCGGTTCAGCATCAAGCATGGAGTGCGACTCAAGTGCGAGAAACGGAGCCAGATGCGCCGGACCCGGGCGGGCCAGTTCGGAGGGTATTTCGCGGCCAAAGCGGCGATCGCGCAGCACGGCGTTCACCAGATCATAAGAAAAAGCGGCGGGCATGTCGTAGTCTTGCCAAAAGTGCAGCGGCCCTTGGCTGCGGGCTTTGGCGTAAAACGGATAGGGGTTTTGCACGAATTCAGGTGCGGTGGGTGATTGGATTAGGGACAGCATGGTGCGCAGGCTTGGCTGAAGCGCGCGCGAATGCAAGGGGGGCGGGCCAATTCGCCTTTTCGTTGGCCGGTGCTTTGGCTTAGTCTGCGCGCCATGACGGGGACCGGGATCAGACGGCGGTGGATTGTGCTGGCCTTTGTGCTGGCGGTTTTGGGCGTGGCGGGTGCCGTTGCGCGCTCGGGCTATGTCCAGGCGTTGGGGCAATTGGCGCTGCGGGCCGATTCCGATCTGTCGCTGGCCAGTGACCGGTTACGGGCGCAGCTTTTGCGATACCAAGAACTGGCGGTTTTGATGGCGGATCATCCGGCTTTGCGGGATCTTGAAACACCCGAGCGGCGGGCGCAGGCGCGTGCTTTGTTGTTGAAAGTGGCCGATAAAACCGCCGCGCGTGGCATTGATTATGCCGACAGGAGCGGTCAGGTTTTGGTGTCGTCGCATGGCGCACCAGGTGCATCCGTGGCGCAGACCGCGCCGTTTCGCCGCGCCATGCAAGGCGCGTTGGGCGTTGGGCATCGCCGCCATCCGGTGGGCGATCAACGCAGTTCAGTTTATGCGGCGCCTGCTTTTGGCGATGATGGGCGGGTGCGTGGGGCGTTGATTGTGGCGCTGGATGTGGTCGATGTTGAGCAAAACTGGCCCGGCAATGCGCCGACGGTGTTTTTCACCGACCCCAGTGGCGCGGTTTTTGTCTCCAACCGCAGCGAGTTGCTGGATTGGAGCCGTGGCGCGGGGGCTCGCGATGGCGCACCGGGGGTGTTCGAAAGTCACCGGGTGGGCGCGCATGAGATTTGGACGATGCGGTGGGGCGCTTATATCCCACGCGCAGCTTTGCATGTGGCGCGTGATTTGCCAGTGATCGGGTTGCATGGGGAAATCCTTGTGGATGTGGCACCGGCGCGGCGGCTTGCGCTGTTGCAGGGGGCGGTGGTCGCGGCGATTTGTCTGGCGTTTGGCGCGCTGCTGTTTTTAGCGACCGAGCGGCGGCGCACTTTGGCCGAGGCCAATGCAGCATTGGAAAGTCGGGTGACCGAGCGCACCGAGGCGTTGTCGCGCACCAACATGCGTCTTCGCCGCGAGGTCAGCGAGCGCCAAGAGGCCCAGGCCGCGCTGCAGCAGGCCCAGGCCGATCTGGTGCAGGCCGGCAAGTTGAGCGCGCTGGGGCAGATGAGCGCTGGCATCAGTCATGAATTGAACCAGCCGCTGATGGCGATCCAGTCTTTTGCCGATAACGGCGCGGTGTTTTTAGAGCGCGGGCAGGGCGACAAAACGGGCGAAAACCTGGGTCGTATCAGTGATCTGGCACGCCGGATGGGGCGGATCATCAAAAACCTGCGGGCTTTCGCGCGCAATGAAAGCGAGCCGATGGGAAAGGTCGATCTGGTTCAGGTGATCAACACCGCCGTCGAGCTGACGGCGGCCCGGCTGAAGGCCGATACTGTGACGATGGATTGGGTGCCCAACGCAGCGCCGGTCTATGCTTGGGGCGGCGAGGTGCGGCTGGTGCAGGTGTTTGTGAACCTGATCAACAATGCCGCCGATGCCATGCTGGAGCAAGACGAGCGGTACATTCGCATTGTCATCAACAATTCACGCAAACGGCTGGCGGTGACGGTGCGCGACCTTGGCCCCGGCATCAAAGAGCCCGAAAAGATCTTCGAGCCGTTTTACTCGACCAAGACTGTTGGCAGTTCGGAGGGCATGGGGTTGGGCCTGTCGATTTCCTATGGTCTGGTGCAAAGCTTTGGCGGCGACATTCGCGGGCGCAATGCAACGCGCGGGGCGATGTTCACGGTGGATCTTGAGTATTGGACGCAGGAAAAAGTCGCATGAGCGCGCGTGTGTTGGTGGTGGATGATGACGCGGCCGTGCGCGAGGCGCTGGTGCAAACGTTGGAATTGGCCGGGATTGAGGCGTTGGCCGCAGGCTCGTTTGTCGGGGCCAAGGATCTGATAACCCGCGATTTTTCCGGCGTGATCCTGTCGGATATGCGCATGCCCGGGCGCGATGGCTTCCACCTGCTGGCCCATGCGCGCGCGGTTGATGAAGATCTGCCGGTGGTTTTGTTGACCGGCGAGGGCGATATCCCCATGGCGGTGTCTGCGATTGAACAAGGCGCGTTTGATTTTCTGGAAAAACCCTGTGCGCCGGCGGACTTGCTGGAGGTTTTGCATCGCGCATTGGCGTCGCGCCAGGGCGTGCTGGAAAGCCGCCGCAGCCAGGCCGTGCGTGCGGCAGGTGATCCGGCTGCGCGGTTGATTTTTGGGGTTTCGGACCTTGCGGAAGGCTTGCGCGCGCGGGTGCGCAGGGTGGCGCGCACCGACGCCGAAGTGTTGCTGAGCGGCGCGCCTGGCAGCGGCATTTCCAAGGTCGCCGAGGTCATCCATTTGTGTTCGCCGCGTGCGCAAGGTCCGTTCGAAAAGCGCGCCGCTGATGGGCTGGGGCGCGCTGCTTTGGA
>JBGCDD010000019.1:0-9986 GCA_045105075.1 Sedimentitalea sp.
GGCTTACCGGTTTGATGGGCCGGTCGATGCCCCTGTTCTGATGCTGTCCAACAGTCTGATGTCGACGCACCGAATGTGGGACCCCCAAATGACCGCATTTACAGGCGCGTTTCGCGTCTTGCGCTATGACACCCGAGGCCATGGTTCAAGTGAATCGACCCCTGGCCCCTATACGATCGAGTTGCTCGCCGAAGATGCCGCTGCCTTGATCGATACAGCGGACGTCGGCCCGGTGCATTTTCTTGGGCTTTCAATGGGCGGAATGATTGGTCAGCGGCTGGCGGTCTCACGCCCCGATCTCGTGCAACGCTTGGTGCTGTGTGACACAGCGTCCGAAATGCCGACCCTTGAGATGTGGAACGAGCGTATCGCTATTGCAGACCGCGACGGCATCGAGGGCTTGGTGGCCAACACGATCCAACGCTGGTTCACCCCGGCCTTCGTGGAACATTCTCCTGCTGCCGTTGGCTTTGTAGAAGGCATGATCCGGGACACTGGTGCAGAGGGCTACATCGCGTGCGCTTCGGCTGTACGTGACATGAGTCAAACGCATATCTTGAAAGACATTGCCGCGGAAAGTCTTGTGGTCATCGGCGAAAAGGACCCCGCCTGCACGCCCGAACAAGGGCTTGTGTTGGTGAAGGAAATCTCTGGCGCTCAAAAGGTTGTCATCGCAGATGCTGCGCATTTGTCGAACATTGAGAAACCGGTCGAATTCAACCGCGCTGTTTTGGACTTCCTGACGCCATAGCAAACACCCAGCGCCAAGCTGGCGATCCCGTCAATCTTGGTGCCACCGGGCCGAGCTGCCTAGGCGCACGCGTCAGGCTTATCCTGATGCTGCGACTTGGACCAACGTCTGCTTTATGCGAGCCGCGATCCGGCAGAGGCGTTTCAGCCAAGGTTTCTTATGGGCCGTCCACGGCACTGGCACCTATACAGTGCCTTTGATTGATGCCGCGCAAACAGTCGAGATCCGCTTCGGGCCTTCATTGAAAGAAGCGTTGCAGCAACCAATTCTTGCGCACGTCCAAGGACCGAAATCGACAAGCAGCACCATATTGGTTCCCTCTAGTTCAGATAGTCGATGAACTTTTCCGGGACGTCGCAATAGACCTGATTGTCCGCCCGCCCCTTGACGGGTTCGAAAACAGAAGTCTTTTCAGGTGCTTCGCCGTCGTCGGGCGGATAATCGTCCAATTGGAACGGTGGCGTGTAAGAAATCGCTTTGTCACCCGTGGGTGTCGCATAAAAACCGTTACGAATACGGTCGATCAACTCATAGGCAAATTCACTGTCAGGGTTTTTCGTTTTGGGCCGCGCCAGCCAATAGCTGGCCGCGCCCCCCTCAAACACCTTGAACGCAGTTGCCAGATAGGTTCCGGGCTGGCGAATGATCCAGAGCGGGATGTCGAAACCCTTGTCCCAGTTAGAGCCAATCAGATAGTGGCGGGCATCGGGCGAGGTTTCGTTGATGATCCATTCAACAAACTCTCGATGGGTCTCGTCGCCGCTTTCATCTGCCCATGCGTAATAAGTCTTGCGCAAGGCAGTGTCGGCTGCGATCTGATCAGGCGTTTTTGCTGAAAAAGGCTCAGGCTTCGCAGGCTTGGGCGGCCTTTGTGCTGCAATGGCTTTTGCCATGCGGTCGCGTTCTGCATCGGTCAGGTATGTGGTGCTGTGAAAGCGCCCGCTCCAAAACCACGCAAGTATAGTCACGTTTGGGGTGTTGGTTCCCAGTTCCACCGCTTTGAGAAGCGACCGATCATGAACTTCCAAGTCTTCGGCATGTGTGACACCGGCACAAGTCTGTAAAACGTTCTCCATCCGCTTGGCCGCCGCAATGTGTCGTGTGTCCTTTGTTGCACCAGAGAATTTGACCCGCGTCAAAAGACCGTCTGAATCATAGTCGATGACACATTTTCCTTTGACGACCCCTGTCCAATTCTCATGGTTTCGCAGCGCTTCAGCAGTGTAAGCATCGCCAAAACGCGCGGCGATGTGGTCAAGGTCCCGGATATGCATGCCGGGGCGGAGCCTTTGCAGCATTTCGTCCAGCTGAATGGCGCGCTTGGCCTCAGCGTCTTGTGCCGCGCGTCGTTGGGCTGCGTCCTCTTTCGCTTTGTGTAAAGTCGCCTTGGCTTCGGCCTCCCATTCCACAAACGCTTGCTTCAGTGTTTCGCCATTCTGTTCAAAATCTCTTTGAAGATCCGGAAGCTCGTCCAACTCTTTTGTTCCCTGCTCCACAAGGTCCCGCAAAGCCTCGGGTGTCAGGCCAGCACGTTTCAGCAATCGGTTGACAATAAAATTGATCATGGACGCCAGGTCTTTCTTGGAAAGGTTGAGTGGTTTTGGCTCAGAAAAATAATCAAAATTTGACAGCCATAAGGCCGGGAGTTGTTGGTGCCATGGCTAGCGAACGCCAAATGGCGCGCCATGATGGTCTCGCAAGTGGAGATACTTGCTGCATTGCGTGCGAGGTCGGTCTGCTGCCTGATCTGTTCACGCTGTCAACAGATGGAGAGAGCTTTCTGCGACTGCGTTGTCCATTGCCGGGCGATACATGAGAGAGGTGGTGATTGTAACGTTTGCTTATGGTTTATTCGTTAGGCACATGCAGAGAGGGTTGGCATCCAGGTTGTGTTTGCTGAGAAACGATTGTCACCGTGTGCTTTTGACCTGAGAACCGTGGCCCGCTGCCCGGCAGTGGTTTGCCAGCAAGGCGAGGTCAGATCCGCTGTTGTGGAGATGGCAGAGCCAACAACACACACCCGCAAGCCGTTTAAATTGGTCGAACTCGAGCGCGACCGCCCAGCCTATAACGAGCACGGCAAAGAGGTGGAATATGACAAAGAGCGCAAGCTGAAAATCCGGGCTGAACGGATCGCGCAGGCATTGAAAAACGAAGAAACGCTTGGCAATCTTGCCCCGTCGAATTTAATGGCCAGTGCCTTGGGCGATGCTTTTCAGACGACCAATGGCTTACGACGGTGCCTATAGTGGTCAAACGGGCGTGGCCTGAGACGTCAGGATCTGTGCTTGAGCGGATTGAAAAGGAATGCGTGGATATACGGCATATGGCCGGATCGTTTACACCGACGACAGGCTTGCCGATCATCGCCAGGACCCTCCATTCGACCAGCCTCAAGAGGCTTGGCTGCGGCATAGCTTGATCTCGTGCAACTGGCGTCTCCGCAGTATGGAAAAACTCCGGTTGAAGCCCATTTTCTACTTTGACACAATCTGCAGCGCCTCAAATAGGGGTGGGACATGCGCATTCGCCGTTGTGCCGCCAGGAATTTCCGAGACCCCCAAAGCAGGCCTTGGAAACTGAAAACGCGGGGTGTTCTTTTTGGGGATTGTTGATCAGACAACCGGACTTTCGTTGCAGGGACGACGCTAAATAACCGGGCTTTGCGCAGCGGACATTTGGAATATACCCGCACCCTTAGCTGACCAGCGACCTGGCCTATTCGTCTGCACATTTTGTGTGCAATTGAGAAACCACATCAGGTGCGATTGCGGCAATGTTCGAGCGGCGTAATACCTACTCCAAAGTCCACTCCGAAACCCAGCACCGAGCGCCTGCGGCGTCACGCGTCGATCTGTTCCGCGAAGGTTACCAAAAGTGCAAATAGCCCCGCAAAATGAGCACGCGGGACGTGGATTCGGTATTGGTTCTCTCCGCCAAAGCCATAGATCAGGACGTCGTATCCGTAAAAACCTCGCACAACGGAGGGCGATGCCAGCGTCGCAGAAATTTCTGTGCCACGCTGCAAAAGGCCCAAAGCAGTGCCGCCCTTGATGTCGATCACACCATATCCATCTGTCACATCTGAGACCGCCAACCCGAGGTCGTCGTGCCAACCGTCTGGCAGCTCTGGGCCGTCCACGATCAAAATCCTGTCACGGCGCAAACGCAGGGCATATGGGGTCCCCATAACCGGTTCCGGCCAACCAAATGCTTGTGACAGACCGGCCAGTAACAGCGCATTTTGGTGCGTCCCGCTGATCAGAACCTGCCGTTTTGGGTGCACGGTGCTGATCGTTGTCTGCGCTCTGGTGATCGGTGTTTGGCCAACATCCTGAGCGGGATCCCAGCGGTGAGTGTCATTGCGCATTCAGTCGCGCCCCCTCTGGATCAAAGAAACACGGCGCAGTGACACGGGCCTGCAGGCGTTGGCCCAGATGAAACAGCTCGACTTCGGTGCCTGCTTGGGCCAGGTCTGCGGTCACCATCCCCAGGGCAATCGGGTGCCCAAGCGTCGGACTGCGATAGCTGGAACTGACGTAGCCTGACGAAACTGGCCCGTCAGGCCCCGGAACCACCACATGCGCACCGGTTGGCAAAGGCAATGCGCCATCAGGCACCGTCAAGCCGACCAAGCGCCGCCGCGCGGTCTGTTTGGCGGCGTCTGTCCAAAGCCCGCGGTCACCGACAAACGCCGCCTTCTTTTTTTGCCGGGGGAGGCCAAAGCCAAGGTCATGCGGCATGGTTTCACCGTCGGTGTCTTTTCCGATGATCAAGTAGCCTTTTTCGGCCCGCATCACCGACAAGGCTTCTACGCCGATTGGTCCGGCGTCATGCGCCCGCGCGATGTCAAGCGTGGCCTCCCAAAGATCGCCCACCATGGACGAGGCAATCGACAGCTCGAAACTGGTATCTCCGGTAAAGCTGACGCGGGCGGCGCGAACGGGCGATCCGTTGAATTGCCCCGCGCGCCAGGTCATATGCGGGAATGCGGCGGCCGAGATATCGATGTCGAGCTTCAAGGCGCCAACAATATCGCGGGCTTTGGGGCCAGAGACGGTGACAGTCGACCAATGCTGTGTCGTGTCGTGCACAAAGATGCGATCGGGGTCATTGCCATCCTGCCGCCAGCTTTCCAGCATGCCATAGACGCCTTCGACGTGGCTGGACGAACACGAGATGACAAAGCGGTTCTGATCCATCCGCGCGATCACACCATCATCGTAAACGACCCCGCCTTCGGTCAGCATGAACCCATATCGGATGTTGCCGGGCGCCAGGGTTTTGATGGTGTTGTAGTAGATGAAATTGACGAAATCCTCGGCGTCGGGGCCCATGACTTCGATCTTGCCCAATGGAGAGGCGTCGAAAACGCCAGCGCTTTGACGGGCCATCAGGATTTCGCGGGTGATGTTGGCGTGCGCGTCGCCTTCCCCGTACCAACCGGGTCGCAACCACCCGCCATACTCCCCCAGTGCGGCGCCGGCCGCGCGGTGTTGTGATTCAAGCGCCAGCCGTTTGAGCGGATGGACCTGTTGCCCGCGATGCGCGCCGCGATAGAGTTCCAAAGGCACGGGCACGAAGGGCGGGCGGAACGTCGTTGTGCCGACCTCGGGGATGGATTTGCCTTGCAAGGCGGCCATTGCGCCCAGACCAGAGACATTGGACGTTTTGCCCTGATCGCTGGCCATTCCCAATGTGGTATAGCGCTTGAGATGCTCGACAGAGACATAGTTTTCGCGCGCAGCAAGCTCGATGTCTTTCACCGTGACGTCGTGCTGCAGGTCGATCCATTGCCTTGTTTTCGCGCCCAAAACTGGCTCTGGCGGGGTCGCGCAGAAGACATGACTGCGCGGCGGTGGTGGTTTGCCCAGACCTGCGGCCTCCGCCTCGTCGAGGATATCATCGATGTTGTGAGTGCCATTGGCGGACCCACAGGCGGTGATCCAGTCGGGCCCTGTGCCAGGCACAAACGCGGCGGCGGTTTCATCCCAACGCAGCTTGCCCCCGGCGTGGCGCCACAGATGCACAACGGGTGTCAGTCCGGCGGACGTCAGGATCGTATCGCAGTCCAAACTCTTGGCGCCGACACGCAGCTGTCGGACGCTTTTTCTGCCCACAGCCGTTGCTGGCCCTTCGCTGGGGTCAATCACATCGATGGTCGCGCCCACCTTTTGGAGGTGGTGAATTTGATCATCGGCCAGGTTGTGGGGCGCCATCACGGCGATGCGGTTGCCCACCAAAACACCGTAGCGCGCCAGATAGTCCGCCGCGCCGTTCAGCGACATCACGCCAGGCAGATCATTGTTGGCGAAGGTCAGCGGGCGGTCCATGGCGCCGGTCGCCATCACGCATCTGTCCGGTCGCATGCGGATCAGCCGGGGCGCTTGCCCAAAGCCGCGGTCCTGTGCAATTGCGACAAGCTGGTGGTCATAGACGCCGAACGCCGTAGCCTTCAACATCACGCGACCGCCTGCATCTTCGATCGCTTTGTGCGCGGCTTTCACCCAAGCACCCGGCGCCTGACCAGCAATGTCGCGGCTTTGATAGGCGTTGCCCCCGGCGACCGGGTGATCGTCGACCAGCACAACCGAAAGCCCAGAGGCAGCCGCGGCTTGGGCCGCAGTCAGGCCCGCAACACCGCCGCCCACCACCAAAAGATCGCACCGGTCATGGGTTTGGTCCGCCTGATAGCCTTCAATTTCCTGACTGTCCAAGGCACCCAGACCCGCCATCTTGCGAATGCCCGGCTCGAACAGATGCCAATTGGGCCACATGAAGGTTTTATAGTAAAACCCGGCGGGCAAAAACCGGTTGAACAGGTCAAGCCCGCCCTTGATATCGAAGTTCGCTGACGGAAATGCGTTGACCGCGCGGGCGTCCATCCCATCCATCAGCGGGGTTGTCGCGGCAAGGCAGTTGGACAGCTCTGCACCGTTCAGGCGAATGTTGAAAATGGCGTTGGGATCATCAAACCAACTGCTCCAGACACTGCGCGGGCGGTGATATTTGAAGCTGCGCCCCATGACACGAACACCGTTGGCCAAGAGGGCCGAGGCAACGGTGTCGCCGGGATGACCGTGGTAATCCTTACCATCAAATCGAAACGACAAGCGTCGGGACCGGTCTATGAGCCCGCCGGCGCCGATGCGCGCGCTGCTCACCGCGTGTCCTTTCGCAGCTGCCCGTGGCCGAGGACTTCCATCGTCTTCGTGTCACGCTCCATCAGGAACACCTCTTGGCAAGGCAGGTGCACCCAAATCTCTCGGACCAGGCCCAGCACGTTCTTTTGCGCAAAAAGATAGTCGCGCCATTCCACATCCGTGACATCACCTGTGGTTTTGGGGCGCGATTTGCCAGCCTCACCGCCAAAGTGAAATTCACGCTCATCGCGTTCGCCGCAAAAGGGGCAGGGAAATTTTTGCATGGGCTCGCCTCTCTTAATGCGCAATGCCAGCAGCGGCACCCTCGTCGATCAGATCCCCGGTCCTGAAACGGTCCAGATCAAAGGGTCGGCTGATGTCGTGGTGAGATCCCGTCGCCAACAGATGCGCCAACAAGGTGCCGCCCGCTGGAATCGCCTTGAACCCGCCGGTGCCCCATCCGCAATTCAGGTAAAGACCGGGCACGCCGGAGGGCCCGATAATCGGCGAGCTGTCGGGCGTCACGTCAACGATGCCGGCCCAATGGCGCAGCAGTTTGACCTTGGCCAACACCGGTGCCATTTCCACAAGCCCCGACAGGACGGCCTCTTGCATCGGTTGATTGCCCCGCTGCCCGTAACTGGGCACACGGTCCAACCCGCCGCCGATCACCAGACCGCCCTTGTCGGACTGGCTGAAATAGGTGCCATAGGCCGGGGAAAAAGCCACTGTGTCCATCACCGGCTTCATCGGTTCGCTGACGAAAGCTTGCAACGCATAGGACTGGATCGGCAACGTATAGCCGGCAAGTCCCGCCAACACAGACGAGTGACCCGCCACGGCCGCACCAACACGATCGGCGCGAATGGTGCCAAGGCTGGTCTGCACGCCCTTGCATGCGCCGCCTTCCATCAGAAAATCGGTGACTTCGCAATTCTGGAGGATATCGACCCCAAGGCTGTCGGCCGCGCGCGCATATCCCCAAGCCACAGCGTCGTGCCGCCCGGTGCCAGCGCGTCCCTGCCAGACACCGCCGTGAATGGGAAAGCGGGCATCGGCGCGGAAGTTCAGGATGGGTGCGACCTTTTGAATCTGCGCAGGCGTCAGAATTTCGGCGTCGGTGTTGTTCAGCTGCATCGCGTTGGCCATGCGCGCGGCCATCTCCATCTCCGGCTCGGAATGGGCCAAGACGACCATGCCACGCTGCGAAAACATGACATTGTAGTTCAACTCGCGCGACAACCCTTCGTAAAGGCGCACCGAGAAATCATAGAGTGCAGCACTTTCGGGGTAGTAATAGTTGGAGCGGATCGCAGTGGTGTTGCGCCCGGTATTGCCGCCCCCAAGCCAGCCTTTTTCCACCACGGCCACACGTTTTACGCCGTGGTTTTTGGCCAGGTAATACGCGGTGGCCAACCCATGCCCGCCGCCGCCAATGATAACGACATCGTATTCGGCCTGTGGTTTCGGGCTGCGCCACGCCGGTTTCCACCCTTTGTGACCGCGCATACCTTCGCGCAGCAAATTGAATGCTGAGTACGTTTTCGTCACAATAAGCGGTCCCGCAGTGTTGGTGTTGCGTGCACTTCTTTATGTACGTTAATGTACAATAAAGTTGGAATCAATCGGTGGCGCTCCATGAGCAACGAGGTAATCAATACCGTTGGCAAAAGGGTGCGCGGCGCACCGCGAACGACCCGCGAGGATTGGGTTGAGGCCGCGCTTGATACCCTCACCACCCAAGGCGTTGATGCCGTCAAGGTGTCGGTCCTCGCGACCAAGCTGAACTGTGCGCGCTCCAGCTTTTATTGGTATTTTCAGGACCGTCGCGATCTTCTGGATGGCTTGCTGGACCATTGGCAAAACCAGAACACCAACGCCATTGTGGGGCAGGCCAGCAAACCTGCGGGCAGCATTAACTTTGCCCTTGTGAACTTGTTTGCCTGTTGGATCGCCGATGCCGCATCGGGTGAAAGACCTTTTGACACAAAACTTGATTTTGCCATCCGGGATTGGGCGCGCCGCGATGGGTCCATTCGCCGCGCCGTGGATATCTCTGACGATGCGCGGATCGGGGCCATCAAAGGCATGTTCGAGCGTCATGCTTACGCCGCCCCCGAGGCCACGATCCGGGCGCGGATCGTCTATTTTGCCCAGATCGGCTACGAGG
The DNA here is from genome assembly GCA_045105075.1 of Sedimentitalea sp. Lineage (GTDB taxonomy): Bacteria > Pseudomonadota > Alphaproteobacteria > Rhodobacterales > Rhodobacteraceae > JBGCDD01. The sequence goes on from JBGCDD010000019.1 coordinate 9,065, forward strand.
CGTTGGATGCGCGCGAAAGCAACCTGGACCGGGCGAAAACCGGGCGGGACACCCTGTTTTGCCTGACCGGGGTCAGGCCTACTGACGCCGAAGTGGGCGCGATTGTTGGTCTAACCGGGCACACAATTGAGGAGCTGGGCGAATGAGAATGTTTAGCTCAATTATGAACAGTTACGTACATTATATCTAAGATGAGGCACGAAGGACTGCAGCCGTGAAATCTTCTTACCGAGCAATCGTCATTGGCGGCGGCGGCGTGGTCGGCGCATCGGTCCTCTATCATCTGGCCAAGTTCGGCTGCAGCGACATTGCCATGGTTTAACGGGCCGAGCTGACAGCGGGGTCCACCTGGCACGCCGCTGCAGGATTTCATGCGTTCAATGGCGATCCGAATGTGGCGGCCCTGCAGGATGACACGATCAATCTGTATTAAGAGATCAAGGCCGAAAGCGGTCAGGACGTCGGGGTGATCCGCACAGAGGATGTGATTGGGGGCCTGTAGGACTCAAACGAGGGCGACCTGGACCCCTACGGCGCAACCGCGTGCTGGAGCTGAACCAACGCGGCGATGGGACATGGGATGTGGTGACCGAACACGGCAGCATGTGGTGAATGCCGCCGGTCTTTGGGCCAAGCAATGCGGACTAATGGCGGGCGTCGATTTGCCGGTGACGCCGATGGAGCATCACGATTTGATCACCGACACAGCCGAGGGGTTGAAGAACCTGCCCGGTGAATTGCCCGTTGTCGCGGATCTGGATGGGTTCACCTATGCCAGACAAGAACGCGACGGGCTGTTGTTCGGCGTTTATGAACGAAACCCAAAACACTGAATGATGGACGGCGCGCCGTGGGATTATGGCATGGACCTGATCCCCGAAGACGTCGAACGTATCGGCGAAGAATTGGCCATTGGCTTTGC
>JBGCDD010000020.1:0-5531 GCA_045105075.1 Sedimentitalea sp.
GTGCTTGGCCCGGTGTTTTCGCTGGATCGCTATTCGGCCAGCGTGCTCTGTCTGGCGATTTTCCACGCCGCGCTGATTTCCGAGATTTTCCGCGCCGGGATCAACGCCGTCGACAAGGGCCAGTGGGAGGGCGCGACCTCGATCGGGATGTCCAAGGGGCAGGCCTATCGCTATATCATCATCCCGCAATCGGTGCGCTTTATGCTGCCGCCGATGACCGGCGAAGTTGTGCATCTGATTAAAAGTTCGGCAATTGTCAGCGTGATTGCCGTCGCTGAGCTAACGACCATCGGGCGCAACCTGATTTCCGACACCTATATGAGCTTTGAAATTTGGTTCACCATCGCCGCGGTCTACATGGTGGTGACCCTGATCCTGTCCATCGGCGTCAGCCAGGTTGAAAAACGCTACGCCGTGCAAACGTGATGACAAACGACCAAACGACAACAAGGAGACGACCATGACATTCACCAGACGCCTCGCAAGCCTTGCATTGGCCTCGGCCGCCGCATGCGCCCTTGCGCTGCCCGCCGCCGCACAAGACGCGCGCCAGTCGCTGTCCAGCGCCAGCGTGATCGAAAGCATCAAACAAGAGGGCGTGATCAAGATCGGTCTGTCGATCTTCCGCCCCTGGTCGATGCGCGATCTGAACGGCGAACTTGTCGGCTTTGAACTCGACGTGGGCCGCAAGCTCGCCGAAGATATGGGGGTTGAGGTCGAATTCGTGCCGACGTCCTGGGATGGCATCATCCCGGCGCTGGTGTCGGGCAAATTCGACGTGATCATCAGCGGCATGTCGATCACGCCTCAGCGCAACCTGACCGTGTCTTTTTCCGACCCCTACGCCTATTCGGGCATGACCATTCTGGCCAACAAGGCGATGACCGAAGGCTTCACGCTTGAGGACTATAACAGCGCCGACGTCACCTTTGCTGCACGCCGGGGCGCGACCCCTGCGGCCGTGATCGCCGACATGTTCCCCGAAGCCGAATTGCTGCTGTTTGACGAAGATGGTGCTGCGGATCAGGAAGTTTTGAACGGCAATGCGCATGCCACAATGGCGTCCGAACCATCGCCATCGGAAGCTGCGCGCCGGTATCCCGAAACCGTCTATGTGCCGTTCAACCAGGCATTTCAGGCCGGTGGTGAAGCTTTTGCCTTTCGCAAAGGGGATCCGGACGCCGAGAACTTTTTCAACAACTGGATCGGCACCAAAACCCGCACCGGTTGGCTGAAGGAACGTCACGATTACTGGTTCCGTGGCAATGACTGGAACGACCAGGTCGCCGAATAAACCACAGCAAAGCGGCGGGTTGCAAAGCCCGCCGCTCTGCAAGGAAAGCCATCAGCATGCGCAAATTCTTCAAGCGGCTCCACTGGTTGGACTATGTGATTGTCGCTGTGGTGACAATTGCCGTGGTCACCATCGTGCTGCGCATCAATGGCACGCTGAACTACAATTGGCGCTGGGAGAAAATTCCCAATTACATTTTCCGCTACCGCGAAGATCAGGAACGCTGGGTCGCCAATCTGTTGGTGCAGGGTCTGATCGCCACCATCCGTATCAGCATTTACGCCAGCGTCCTGGCGCTGATCCTGGGCATCGTGCTGGGTGTGGCGCGCTGTTCTGCCAACCTGACCATCCGCATGCTGGCGCGCACTTATCTTGAGTTTTTGCGCAATGTGCCACCCGTTGTGGTGATCTTTATCTTCTTCTTTTTCCTGTCCGAACAACTGATTTCCGCGCTCAACATCGAACGCTGGGCGCGTGGGATTGCCCGCTCGGACGACAACGCGATCTGGACGTTTTTCTTTGGCGACATGCGCCGCTTTCCGGCGTTGATTTCCGGTGTGATCGTGCTGGCGCTGTTCCAAAGCGCGTTTGTCGGCGAAATCGTACGTGCCGGCATTCAGTCGGTCGACAAAGGTCAGCGCGAGGCCGCGCGGTCCATCGGGATGAGCCGCTATCAAGAGCTGCGCTATATCGTGCTGCCCCAGGCCTTGCGCAAAGTGCTGCCACCAATGGCAAATCAGTTCATCACATTGGTCAAGGACAGCTCGCTTGTGTCGCTGATTTCGGTGCCGGAACTGACGTTCAAAACCGTCGAACTGGTCGCCTCGACCCGGATGATATTTGAGGCCTGGCTGGTTGCTGCAGCGTTCTATTTCGTCATCTGTTTCGGGCTATCGATGCTGTTTCGGCGCCTTGAAAACAGCTAGGGCACATCCTGCGCCACCACCATCAGCATGTCACCCCGTTGAACATAGCCGCGATTGGTGTGGGCCAGCACAAAGCCATCATGACCAAATCGCAGGGTTTCCGAACCACGGCGCAGCTCGGACGCATAGTGCAGCCGGCCCGCCACCTGCCCGGCTTTGACAGTCTCGCCGGCGCTTACCATCCGGTCAAACACCCCCTCGCCGGGCGCGTTCAGACCATGATCGGGCGAAGTGATCTCGACCATCCGCGGCTGCACAAGGGCCACTTCGCCCGGCAACAGGCCCACATGGCGCAGCATATTCACCAACCCGGCTTCGGTTGCGTTGGTGATGCCCGGATTCACGCCGCCACCCCCGCCAAGCTCGGTGGCAATCATCGCAACCCCGGCCCGCTCGGCCGCGGAATTGAGCGAGCGGGCATCGTTGAAGCCGCCCAGAACCCAGGTCAACGGCAGTCCAAAGGCGCGCGCCAGATCCAGATTGGCGCCAAACAACGCCGGATCCTTGGTGCGCGTGGCCAGCGTGCTGGGCGCAAAAACCGAAGCCTGCCCTCCCGAGTGCAGATCAATCGCGGCATCCGCCAGCGGCAACAATTCAGTCTCGACATAATACGCGATCTGCTCGGTGATGCTGCCCAACGGATCGCCGGGAAAGGCACGGTTCAGGTTGACACCATCCAGAGGCGAAACCCGTTTGGCCGCCCGAAAAGCAGGCGCGTTCAATCCCGGAATGATGATGATCTGCCCGCTGATATCCTTTGGAACCAAATCATCCAGCAGCCGCATCAGCGCCGATGGCCCCTCGAATTCGTCACCATGAGTGCCCGCGATCAGCAAAACCGTCGGCCCTGTGCCGTTCTTGAGGCTGGCAATCGACACCGGATGATAGCCCAAAGGCACGGAATTGTCTGACCAGCGCACACGCAAATCGCCCACATGCCGCCCGTCTGCCGTCAGATCAATGTTCGGCGTGATCATGCTTTTCTTCATCCCGTCCCACCCTAGTTTGCCGTGCACAGTGATGCGCCCTTTGGCCATGACAACAGGCACAATTCGCTTGGGTCAAGGGGCCGTTCGACGTATCACAAGGGCCAAGGCAAAGGGATGATATGACACAAGACGTGCTGACCCCGATCACACAGGCGCTGAACGACGGCACCCTGACGCGGGGCGAGCTGAAGGCGTTGATGAAGCGATCAAACACCCCGGCCTTTTTACATCTGGCGCTGTGGGGTATGGCGCTTGGTGTCACCGGATCGTTGATTTATCTGACCTCTGGCACCGCGTGGTTATGGCCTGCGATGTTCGTGCACGGCATCATTCTGGTACACCACTTTTCGCTGCAACATGAATGCTGTCACTACACCGTGTTCAAAACCCGCTGGCTGAACGATGTGTTCGCCAATATCTGCGGTTTCATCATCATGCTGCCCAACCGCCATTTCCGCTATGAGCATTGCGACCACCACACCTATACGCAACTGCACGGCGACGACCCCGAGCTGATCCCGATGCCGCAAAACCTGGGCGGGTATCTGTGGTATCTGTCTTCGATCCCCTATTGGCGCAACAAATTCAGCGAAGTTTACCAGCACAGCCTGGGCCGGCTCAGCGATGATGAAAGACGCTTTATCCCGAAGGACGAATACCAAACCGTGATCTGGGAGGCGCGCGTGATGGTGCTGGCCTACGCCGCCATCATCGCGATCTGCGCGGCCACGGGCTGGTGGGCGCCGGTGTGGTATTGGTGGCTGCCGGTTGTGCTGGGCGAGCCGGTGATGCGCTTTATTCGGATGACCGAACATGTGGGCAAACCCTGTGTGCGCGATATGAAAGAAAACACCCGCACCAACTATGTCACGCGGCCCATGCAGTTTTTGTGCTGGAACATGAATTACCACGCCGAACATCACTATGCGGCGTCGGTGCCCTATCATGCGTTGCCTCGGTTGCATGACAAGCTCAAACACATCGTTCAGGTCGAAACACGTGGCTATATCGGCGCGCATATCGACATTCTAAACCAGCTGATCGGCCCCAAAGTGCGCAGCGATGGGGCCCAACACGGTGGCTGACAAGACCTGGAAGGACCTGATCGCGCAGGTTGAGCTTTTCCCCGGCGACGCAACGCCAGTGCAGTTTGGCACCCGCGATCTGGCGGTGTTTGACACGGTGGACGGCATCACCGTGGCGATGGCGCGCTGCACGCACGGCGCCGCCAACCTGTGTGATGGTTATTTTGACGGCAAAAACATCGAATGCCCCCTGCATCAGGGTCTGTTTGACGCGCGCACCGGCAAAGCACTGGCCGCCCCTGCCCGGGTGAGCCTACGTATGATCGAGGCGCGCGTTGTTGACGGGATGGTGCAGATTTTGATCTGATCGCACCAGAGCGATTGGCCCGCAGATCACGGACCAACCGGTTGTTTACGCCTTGGGCCAGGCCCGCGCGCGGATCTCGTCAAAGCTGTGCAGCTTGACGATCTCGCCGTTGCGAAACACGGCCTGCAAGGCATCGCCACCTTTGGGGATATGCGCGGCACGGCGGGCGACGAACTTGCCGCTGTCATTCACCATGGCCCCCTGTTTGCCCCGGCGCGAGGTTTTCGACCCCGCAGCCGTTTTCGGGTCTTTGAACACATCTTGCCAAGCCCCGTCGCGGTAGATTGCCGAGGCTTTCATCGCATAGCCGAAACTGTCACGATCCAGCTTTTGCAACAGCCCGCCGCCCATGCCAAAAGCGATGTTGCCGATGGCCAGTCCGCGCTGCATCATCGCGTCCATGATCCGCAGGATCGAGCCCTTGTCGACCCCGTCGCCCTGAATAACCCGCACTTTGGCATTCAACAGCCGAAAGCCCTGCTTGGTGGTGGAATAGCCGAATTTGGCCATCAGCGCCTCGATCACCGCCGGCACAATCTGCACCGGATCGCCGCTGTCCGGGCGCACCACAAGGGTGCCATCGCGCGCCAAAACCGCATCGCGCAGCCCCCCGCCCCAATACTCATTGACCGCGCGCATCAGATCGTAACTGTCACTGACACAGGCGATTGTCCCGATCGGATGGGCGCCCAGAAAGCGGCGCATCTGATCCAACTCGCCGCACTGCCCCGCGGCAGTCATGGTCGAGTGTTCGCTGGCAGGAATGGAAAACCCAGCCATATCAGCGCCATAGAAATTACGGGCATAGACCAGTGCCGCGACAGTATCGGTGCCCATCGCGTTGACCAAATGCGCCGCGCCGCCGATCCCGGCCGCCTCAAAACTGGAGGCCCCACGCGCGCCAAAGTCATGCAGCTTGAAATCTATGCC
>JBGCDD010000021.1:0-11526 GCA_045105075.1 Sedimentitalea sp.
CCCCCTCGGGATCTTGCTGTGCAAGACCCTGCCGGGCAAGGGACGCCACTCAGCACTGGGCTGGAAAAGCCCCCCTCTCATGGTTTGTAAACAAACCACTGCCGGGCAGTGGTACGCATTCGAACGGCAGGTGGCTTAAACTAGCACTCGGGGCGGCACAAAAGCGTGACAGGTCCAAGCCTTCTCGATGTCCTCCAAGGCAAGATATTACTGGTCAGGACGGCCCTTTGAGCTTTTGCCTGTTTCGTGGACTGTAACTTGAGCTTTCATTGCTCTCTTTTCGTAGTGCATAGGGCTTAGATATCCGATGGTCGAGTGACGACGTGTCGGATTGTAAAGGCGTTCGCCATCGTCGAAGACATCGACGCGAGCCGGATCGCGGGTGCGATAGACGTTGCGCTTCGCGCGCTCGATCTTGAGCGACGACAAGAAGCTTTCAGCAGTTGCGTTGTCCTGACGTTTCCCGATCGACTTATCGAACAGGTGGCGCCATTGTCTGCCATCAGGCGTTGGAACGGTTCGGATGTGTATTGGCTATTCTGATCTGAGTGATGCATCAGTTCTTTTGGTCGACCTCGTCGCCAGATGGCCATCATCAGGGCGTCCGTGACCATCTGCCCAGTCATTGCGTCTTTCATCCGTTGTCCGGCAGGCGCATGCAGAGCCCTCAGCAAGGACGTCATGCCAAACGCGGCGCGCGCCATAGGTCCGATCGGATCGCACAAAGCGCGCCCTGACAGCGGCACCAATCAGTTCGGCTTGCATCGCACGGGCGCCGCCTGGTTTCGTCAGCCACGCATGGAACCCACTTCGTGAAACACCGAGCGCATCACATATCCAACTCACGGGCCAAACCGCTCGGTGCTTGGCAACAAACCCAAACATCACAGATGGTCCCTGGAGAAGGAGGCGTTCGACCATTGTCCTCGGAGCAATGGCGCAAAATGGTCTCACCCCTTGTTGGTATATCGCGCTCCGCTTTCAGCTTTGCGACCTCACGTCTCCGGCTGCGAAGTGCCCCGCCATCTGGTTTCAGCTGACCTGTGCGGGGGACCGCATCTGGCCCGCTTGATCCAAACTCACCGACCCATAGGCGCAAAACGGGTGCATATATGTCCAGATCTTTGGCCGCTTGCGCGACACTCACTCCGAAAGTTGTCACAAGCTGTGCCGCCTCGCGCTTTTATTCTCGCCTGTAAACTCTTCTCGCCATTGCTGATCTCAAATCTGATAAGCACCTTATCTCGGTGCCCTCAAAACCGGCTGCAGATCAAAGGGCCCAATTTGGAACAACTGACTCGCGAGTTTGCACTTGGGTTCATGTTTGTTTTGTTACGCAATGAGTTGCTTTCCGCTCCTGAATGATTGAATGGCCAAACCGACCTTCTTCGTGATCAACAGTCGGCAGCTCACACACGACGCCCGTGTCCAAATTTCGCCCCCGGGCGGAGAGCCCAACAAGCAGACATCTATAGCAACTTGATTGGTGTTAAATCCTTTACAACCAATGACAGTACCTCAATCAAAGCTAAGGTTTTTCGGGATGTTTAATGGCAAAAAACGAAGCCTTTGGTCTTCAAGAACATCTGCCAACCGTGGCTTTTTTCCACCAACGTGTTGGCTTTGGACAAAATTCAAAAACCTCTCCGTTTGATATCTCAGGTCCAATGGTCCGAGCTTGCGCGCTAGACCAATGGCGGTGGCGTGAAGCCAATGATTTCGGCTTCAACAGCGCGCGCGAAAGCCAGCGCGGTGTAGTCTCGGCCGTGCCCGGTGATCGCCTGATACCCCACCGGCAGCCCGGACAAGTTGTCCATCGGCCCGACAACCGATGGCAGGCCCACGACACCGGAATAACCCGACCAGAAAAGCTGCTGTATCTCAAGCTGTTGGACATCGTTAACTTCGATGCGGCGGGTAAAACGGGGCCCGATTTCGTCTTTTGGGAATGCCGCCGAGGCGCATACAGGTGCCAAAATCACATCAAATTGTTCAAAGAAGCGATCAAATTCGAGACGGGCGATGCGGCGCTGATTGTCCAGATCCAACCAGGCGCGATGGCTCAGTCCCATTCCGGAATAGCGCATGCCGCCGACACGGCGCACATCGGCGGGCAGATCGTCAAACTGCGCGATTTGCTGGGCTGCATCCTCATCCGACAGACCAAATGACAACGCCGCGCCAAGAAGTTGCAAATAAAGGCTAAAGTGCGATTCGCTGTCGATGTTGGGCAGTTGATCATACACAACGGTTGCGCCACATTTTTCCAACGTGTCTGCAAAACGCGCCAGCGACGTTTGATAGCCTTGATCAACCGGACAGGCTGCATCGCTCAACATCACGGCAACCTTGAAATCGCCCACCTTTTTGCGCGGATCCTGCGGCAAACCGATCGCGTACTGCGACCCTTCAAAACGGGAAGGACCGGCCAAAACACGCGTTGCCAGCATCAGATCCGCCGCCGAGCGCGCCAATGGACCGCCTACGCCAATGTCGATATCGCCGTACCAGCCTTCGGGCAAATGGCCCTGCATCGAGACCGCATTCCATGTGGGTTTTAACCCAAAAACCCCACAATAATGTGCCGGGTTACGGATCGAAGAGCCAATGTCGCTGCCCGCTTCCAAGGCTGACATGCCGCACGCCAGAGCCGCAGCCGCCCCACCTGACGAGCCGCCAGGCGTACGCGAGATATCCCAAGGGTTTGATGTAGAGCCATAAATCGCGTTGAAACTTTGCCATTCGACAAGTTTCAGCGGCACATTGGTTTTGCCAAAAACGATGCCCCCCGCGGCGCGGTATCGTTTGACCACATCGGAATCCGTGCTGCGGACATTTTCAGCCCATTCCGGGATGCCCCAGGTCGTCGGACTGCCCGCCAGATCGAAGCTTTCCTTAACCGTTATCGGCACGCCGTGCAGCGGCCCCCGGCTGTGGCCGCGGGCATGTTCTGCGTCACAGGCTTGGGCCTGCACCATCGCGGCGGCGCGGTCCTGCCAGATGACCGCGTTGATCTGCGGGTTGAGCCGATCAATCTGGTCAAAATGCAGCTGCAACAGCTCAACCGCCGAAATATCACCGGTTTTCAGCATTTGCGCCATTTGAAGAGCAGAACGCATCAGCAATTGGGTCATGCCAGAATACTCCCGATTGGTTAAAACGCCCCTACAGTTCACCAAATCACGCGAGCAGTGCAACTGTTGTGTATCGCCCCCGCGATCCTTGCAGAAACAGGCCGCTAGATATCGTGGGTCTTTTGCCACGCAGTGATGATCGCGCGCAGGCGCGCGCCGTCAAAGCTGGGGAAATGGCCGCCATGGACGGTGCGAATGTCGAGGTCCAGCAAACGTTCCATCGAGCGCACATAATCGGCGGCATCCGAATGGTAAGTGTCTTCGATCAACGGCCCATCATAGACGATATCGCCCGAAAACAGTGTTTGCGAGGCTGCCTCAAAGAGCGCGATGCCACCCGGGGAATGGCCGGGCGTGTGGATAACCTCGAAATGGCGATCGCCCAGATCGATCACATCGCCGTCATCAAGCAGTCGCGTAGCTGGCGCAGCTTTGACCGCGTAAGTCGTTGATTGATAGGGCTTGGGCGGCAGCGCGTCAAAAATCTCATCGGTCACATAAGGATCGGCGAGCGTGTTGGTTCGGGTCGGGTTGGCCATCAGGTCAGCCTCGACGCGGTGGACGCCACGGTACGCCAAGTCGTGATGGCAGCCGGTGTGATCAAAATGCGTGTGGCTGGACGCGGCCGTCAGCGCGCGTTCCGTGACCAGCGGCACCCAGTCCGAAAGGCTGACCACGCCCATGCCGCTGTCGACCAGCATATCCCGATCACGCCCGCGCACATGCCAGATGTTGCATCGGTAGAACGTCTGGATAAAGGGTTCGTCAATAAAGGTTATCCCATCCCCAATGGGGCGGGTGCGGTACCAGTCCTGCGGCGCGATGCGATTCATGTGGGAAACACCTTTATGTGGTCGGGATCAACGGCAAGAGAGATTGTGTCGCCTCGTGCCGGCGCATTGGCGGGCGCCATGTTGGCAGTCAGATCGCCGGCTGGCGTGTTTAGCCGCACGCGACAATAGCTGCCAAAGAAAGCCACATCGCGCACTGTGGCGGTGCCAAGTGGAACAGCGCCCGGCGCACACAGATGTTCAGGACGGACCGCCAAAAGAACGGCGCCGGTTTGGCTGTGCGGCACTGTGCCCAGCGGCGTTGTGATTGCCGTGCCGTCGCCCTGCCCCTTGATCATATTGATATCACCCATGAAACTGGCAGCAAACGCGGTGGCAGGATCACCATAGATACGCTCTGGCGCGCCGGCGTCTTCGATCTGGCCTGCGTTCATGACAACGATGGTGTCGGCGATGGCCATTGCCTCTTCCTGGTCGTGGGTGACGTGAATGAAGGTGGTGCCGATGCGTTGCTGGATCTGTTTCAGCTCGTCCTGCATCGCACGGCGCAATTTCAGATCAAGCGCACCAAGTGGCTCATCGAGCAACAACGCCTCGGGTTCGACAACCAGCGCGCGCGCCAGGGCCACCCGTTGACGTTGCCCGCCCGACAGTTCGTGGGGCCGTTTGCCGCCAGCTTCGGGCAGACCAACCAACGCCAGCATTTCGGCCGCGCGTTTGCGCCGCGTGGTCTGTTTGACACCGCGCATGCGCAAGCCAAAGCCAACATTGTCCGCCAGCGTCATATGCGGAAAAAGTGCGTAATCTTGGAACATGGTGGTCGTGGCGCGTTTGGCCGGGGGCACGTTTGTCACATCCGTACCACCCAAACGCACGCGGCCTTGGGTCGGCGTCAGAAACCCGCCCAGCACCGACAAAAGCGTGGACTTGCCACAACCGGATGGCCCCAAAAGCACAGCATAGTCACCTGCACCGACGCTCAGCGACACATCGCGCAGAGCCTCAAACCCATCAAAGCGCATGGTCACGTTTTCAACCGCGATCGAAGAGGTCATCGCCGCCTCCGCAAGACTGTGAATTCCAAAAGCACCACCAAAGCGATTGAGAACAAGAACACCACCGATCCGATGGCGTTGGTCTTGGGGTTCAGACCAGAACGCAACATGTTCCAGATTTCCACCGGCAAGGTCACGTCGAAACGGGCCAGCAAAAACGCGATGATGAATTCATCCCATGAGAACGTCAGCGACAGAAAGAAGGCGGCAAAGATCGCAGGGGCAAGCATGGGGGCTGTGATCAAAACAAGGACATGTGCGGTGCCTGCGCCCAGATCACGTGCCGCACGTTCCGCCGCCTGTTGTTGGGCGCCCATCGACGCATAAATGACCGCAAAACACAAAGGCAGGTTGATCACCACATGTCCAATCCCAACGGTCAGCAGTGAGCGCGCGACACCCAACTGGTTGAACATCATCAACAAACCCAAGCCGATCACCAAATAGCTGACCATCAAAGGGGCTGTGATCAGCCCGCGCAGCCAGACCGAGCCGGGCAGCACATAACGCGCTAGGGCAAATGCGGCGAGAAAGCCGAGGACCACAGCCACCACAGACGACCCAAATGCCACGATCAGCGAATTGCCCAGAGCGGCCATCAGGCGATCATCGGCGAAAATCTCACCGTACCATTTCAGGGTAAACCCTTTGAAGGGCGGCACCGGCAAGCGACCGTCTTGAAAACTGAACGTGACAAGCACGATGACCGGCAAAAAGATGAACCCGTAGGCCGCCGCAAGATAGATCCAGGAGAGCGCGCGCATCACGTGCGCTCCAACCGCAGCCAGCGGGCGCAGGCGATGTAGGCCAGCGTGACTACGGCCATCAGGATCAGCGCGATGGCCGAGGCAATGGGAAACTCAGCGCGCCGCCCGATTTGCAGCATGATGGTCTGAGGCAAGGTCAGCTCGTTGTTGCCGCCCAGAATTTGCGGGGTGATGTAGTCACCGATGCACAAAACGAAGGTCAGAAAAGCACCTACCATGATGCCAGGCAAGGTCAGCGGCAGGATCACATGGCGAAAGGTCTGAAATCCGTTGGCACCAAGGTCTGCGGCGGCGCGCCGGTAGCTGGGCGGCAATTGCACCAGATTGGCGTAAATTGTCAGCGTCAGCAGCATAGTGAAGAAATGCACAAACCCGATCACCGTGGCGGTGCGGCTTGAGGCCAGCTCAAGCGGCTCACCGATCAACCCGATCCCCAGCAGGGCTTGGTTGATGACCCCGCCCTTGCCCAGAACCAAAAGCCACGAATAAGAGCGCACCACATATGAGGTCCAGAATGGCAGCACCGCCATGATCAATGCCAGCCGGCGCCAGCGCTCGGGCACCCGTTCGGCGATGATCCAAGCCAGCGGATAGGCCAGCAGGATCGAGATGATCGTGACCGTCGCCGTGATTTCAAGCGAGTTGACCAACGCCTTGAGGAAATAGGATTTCTCCAGGAAATTGGCGTAGTTGCCCAGATCCCAGCTTTGCACGATCTTGCCCTTTTCGCGGCTCCACAGGCTGACGGCCACCATCAGCGCCATGGGCAGCGTGAAGAACAAAACGATCCATGAAACAGCCGGGGCCAGCAAGCCCCAGCCGGTGCGGGTGTCGTGCATTAATGCTGGAGCATTTCTGCCCAGGCGTCTTGCATGGCGATGTCCAGATCCTCGTCAGGAGCCGGATAAAGCTGTGTGTTGGCCAGATATCCGGCCTGCTCATCCCAGCGCAGCGCGGATTTTTGCGCGTCCGTCAGTTCGTCGCCTGCTTTTGCGTTCGCCGGCATCGCCCAATAGCACGAAGATGTGGCCAATCTGGCCTGGCCTTTTGGCGACAGGATGTACTGCACAAATTTCAGCGCCAGATCCGGTTTGCTGGAGTCTTTGAACACACCAATGGATTGCGACCAGCGCACCGCACCGGCATCCGGGATCACCCAGTCAAGTTCGGGCTGATCTGCTGACAAAACCGCCGTCAACCATTCGCCGCCGCCCATCACGATATCGGCTTCGCCGGTGGCAAGCGCGGTCTGTGCTGCAACAACGCCAAAGACACCAGTGGCGTTGTCCTTCAGCTTGAACAGGTCTTCCTGCATCGCCTCGACGTCGGCTTGGGTCATGTCGGCCGTTGTGCCGCCTTTGGCCATCTGCACCATGCCCATCACCGGCAGGTAATAGTCATAAACGGCAATCCGTCCGGCATATTTATCCGAAAAGATAATCGAGGCGTCTTTCATATCCTCGGGGTCAACTTTTGTCTTGTTATAAGCGATTGTGTTGTAACCGAATTTCTCTGTCACCGCATAAATCTTGCCATCGCGGCTGTTGAGATCATCCATGCGTACTTCGGGAAAGATATCGCCCATCGGCAGCGCGTCGGCAGGCATTTCGGCCAACAGATCAAGGTCGACCACGCGCGGCACGTCGATCCCGTCGACGACAAACACATCCCAATCACCCGGGCGTGACTGTTCCAGCAAGGCCAGTGCCGCACCGGTTCCCTCGTATTCACGTACGTTCACCTTGGCGTTGTTGGCGGTCTCAAACGGTTCAAGCAGGGCCGGGTCAGCGTGATCGCACCAGATCAGGGCGTTCAGCTCTTCGGTGGCGTGCAGGGACGTTGCAAACGCGAGCGTCGATGCAGACGTCAAAAGGGCGCGGATCATAAGGCAGGCTCCAGTCATGTCATGTGGGCAAAGATTGGAAAAAAAGTGAATGACATACAAAATTGTGTCAACTACAAAATTCCAATCTGACCGATGGAGCCGTCATGGCAAACCTGAGAGCCCGACAGAAAGCACAACGCGAAGCGCGCATTCTGGATGCGGCATTGTCGATGTTTCGCGCCCGAGGCTTTGACGATGCCAAGATGGAACAGATCGCTGAGATGTCAGAGCTGTCGATAGGCACGCTGTACAATTACTTTCCAACCAAGGGGGATTTGCTGGTCGCGATCGTCGCGCTCGAGACCGCCGACACGCTTGCCGCCGGCGCCGCGGTGGTCGATGACCCGCCCGGTGATCCGACGCAGGCGCTGTTGGCCTTGGCAGATGTTTGGTATCGCTCGTCATTCCGGTTGCTCGATAAGCGGCTTTGGCGGCATGCGTTTGCGATGATGATCGAACGTCCAAACGCGCCGTCTTCTGTGCGCTTTGCCCAAAACGACGAACACTTGCGCGCGCAGCTGGCGGATCTGATCCGGGCGCTGCAAAAGCGTGGCTTGGCGCGTGGTGATATTAATGCCAGCGATGCAGGGTTGTGTGCATTCAATGTGATCGACCGGACATTTATGATGTTCGTCACTGATGACAACATGAGCAATCCACAGCTTTTGCGAACTCTTGGGCGTCAATTGTCGATTGCGGGGATGGCCTTGCGTGTTTCGCCATGAGTTTGATAACGCAGGGAAAACAGTGGGGATGACATGGTCGATATTCTGAAAGCCTCGCCCGAGGCCTGCCATTGGGGCTATTTTGATGCGGCGCGCGCGCCGGTTGCCGAGATTGAAAGCGGACAAGAGATCACGATTGAAACAATCTCCGGCGGTCCGCGAAATTTGCCGGGTCCGGGATATTATGTGCCGCCCGAGCTGTTGGAGCTGCATGCGATGGGCGCGCCGACCATGCCCGGGCATATTCTGACCGGCCCGGTTGAGGTGAAAGGCGCGATGCCCGGAGATGTGTTGCAGATCGACATTCTGGATGTGGCCTTGCGCCAGGATTGGGGGTTCAACTTCATTGGCCCGCTTTCCGGTGCTCTGCCCAAGGACTTTCAAACCTATCATCACACGATCATTCCGCTAAACGCCCAACGCGGTGTCGCCACGATGCCTTGGGGCCTAGAATTGCCCCTATCGCCGTTCTTTGGGGTCATGGGGGTTGCGCCACCGTCCCTGTGGGGGCGTATTTCCACAATCGAGCCGCGCAAACACGGTGGCAATTTGGACAACAAGGAACTGGTTGCCGGCAGCACGCTGTATTTGCCGGTTTTCGCCGAAGGTGCGCTGTTTTCCTGTGGCGACGGGCATGGTGCCCAAGGCGACGGTGAAGTCTGTGTCACGGCGATTGAAACCGCGCTGCGGGGGCGGTTCCGGCTGAGTGTTTTGAAAGACCGCGCGCTGAGTTACCCGCAGGCCGAAACACCAACCCATTACATCACCATGGGCATGGACAGTGATCTGGATCGGTGTGCGGAAATGGCGCTGCGCGACATGATCACGCTGATCACCCAGCGCACGGACCTCAGCCGCGAAGACGCCTATATGTTGTGTAGTCTGGCCGGTGACTTGCGCATCACGCAAGTTGTGAACCGCGAAAAGGGCGTTCATATGATGCTGGCCAAATCGCATTTGGATGGCGCATGATCCAGAACACGCCGCGACAACCTTACGCCACCCGGATAGGACATTGCCAATGAAGCTTCGCGCCAGCCACCCCTACCCATCGCGCCGCTCGGTCGTTTTGGCCGACAACATCGTGGCGACCTCTCAACCTTTGGCGGCTCAGGCCGGCATCGCAATGTTGGCACAGGGCGGCAATGCAGTAGACGCCGCGATTGCCACCGCAATCACCCTGACCTTGGTAGAGCCCACCGGCAACGGCGTTGGATCAGATGCCTTTGCCATCGTCTGGGACGGGCAGCAATTGCACGGTTTGAATGCATCCGGCAGATCGCCGGCGGGATGGACGCCCGAGCGTTTCGCGGGACAAGACACAATGCCATTTCGCGGCTGGGACAGCGTGACCGTGCCCGGCGCCGTTTCGGCATGGGTGGCCTTGTCGGACCGTTTCGGCGCCCTGCCCTTTGCTGATTTGTTTGCGCCGGCCATCCGCTATGCCGAAGAGGGTTTCAACGTCACGCCGGTCATCGCCGAGCTGTGGCGCCGCGCTGGCGACAGTCTGGGCGCCTTCCCGGGCTTTGCAGGTGCTTTTTTGCCCAACGGCAAGGCTCCGGTGGCAGGCGATAGATTTGTCAGCGCGGACCTGGCCGCCACCTACCGCTCAATTGCGCAAAGCAAGGGACGCTCGTTTTATGAGGGTGAACTGGCCCAGGCGATTTGTGCCTTCGCAGCCAAACACGGGGCGGCTTTGACGCCACAGGACATGGCAAGCCACACGTCAGATTGGTGCGGGACAGTGTCCAAAGCCTTTGATGATATGACGTTGCATGAAATTCCACCCAACGGACAGGGCATCGCAGCCCTGATGGCGCTTGGGATTTTGTCCCACACTCGGGTTCGGGACCTAACGCCGGATGACCCGCTTGCCATTCATCTGCAGATTGAAGCCATGAAACTGGCCCTGTTGGATGCGGATGCTTTTGTCGGCGACGCAGATCACATGACAGATGTCACGTCAGAAGACCTTCTCAATGCGACCTATCTGAAAAAGCGCGCCGGTTTGATCGACGAAAATCAGGCCCAGGATTTTAAATCAGGCGCACCGCAAAACGGCGGTACCGTCTATCTGAGCACGGCCGATGCGTCTGGTATGATGGTGTCGCTAATCCAGTCAAACTATGCCGGCTTCGGCTCGGGTGTAGTGGTTCCGGGCACCGGGATCAGCTTGCAAAACCGTGGTGCCGGGTTTTCTCTCGACCCGGCCAGCCCGAATTGTGTCGGCCCGCGAAAACGCCCCTTCCACACTATTATCCCCGGCTTCCTGATGGGACCTGACGGGCCTTTGATGAGCTTTGGGGTGATGGGCGGCCCGATGCAAGCACAGGGCCACATCCAAATGGTGCTGCGCACACAACTCTGGAAACAAGACCCACAGATGGCGATTGATGCGCCCAGGTGGCGATTTGTCGAAGGGCTCAACATAGCGTGCGAAGACACCATGCCGGGCGAGCTTCTGAGCGCGCTGAGTGAACTTGGTCACGCTATTTCACTGGAGGCGCCCGACAATGCGTTTGGTTTTGGCGGTGCTCAAATAATCACACCGTTGCCAGGTGGTGGATACTGCGCCGGATCAGATCCGCGCAAAGATGGGCAAGCTGTCGGGTACTGAAAGCCAACGCGCCGGCGCCAGTTCGAGAACTTGTCCAAATCACTTCAATGGCTTGCAACAGTTTAACAAATCTAGCTGGAACATACTTTCCCCAAGATCAAACTCAATCGCACTGGGGAAAGCCAAGCCGCGACATCAAAACCGGTGCAAGTCGCTGTTTTAACGACATTTTCAAACTTGACTTCTCAGCTCCAGCAGTAAAAAAACTGTTTGATTGGACAAAGCGCATTTGCCAAAAGCAGCGACTTAGAAGTCCTTTCACTTGCCCCTTTTCCGAAGATTTGCAGCTTCAACACAACACTGGAGCACCAAAGGGCGAAAAAGGAATTGGCATGGCTGAAGAAACAGCGGTGATCCGTTTGACGCCGTTCTGTAAAGCACGGGACATGCCCCCCTAATGGCGGAATTGGAGGCGGCCAAACAAAACGCTGTAACAACGGATGCTCAAGACGTTTCACAAATGTTGTCACTCTGCCACTGGACCTGTCGCGGTTTGACGGTGCTCATATTGATAGCCTTTACCGCACCAAAGGAGACGAGCTATGCCTTGCC
>JBGCDD010000022.1:0-70602 GCA_045105075.1 Sedimentitalea sp.
TGATCGCTGGCAATTTCGGCGCCTCCGGCCAATCCTGCGTCGCCGGCAGCCGCGGGTTGATCCACGCACCGATCTTTGACGCACTTGTCGCCAAAATCGCCGAAAAAACCCGTGATCTGGTGGTCGGCGATCCGCATGATCCGGCCACGCATCTGGGCCCCTTGTGCACTTTGGCACAGGTCGAAACCATCGAACAAACGTTGGCAACCGCGCAATCCCAAGGCGCGACCGTCCAGTTCGGCGGCCAGCGCACCGCCGCCGGGACGCATTACTTTGCCCCCACATTGGTCACCTGCCCCACCCCCAACATTGCAACGCTCAAAACCGAAATGTTCGGCCCCGTGATGTCGTTGATGGCGTTCCAGACCGAAGCCGAGGCGATTGCATTGGCCAATGACAGCGACTTTGGCCTCGGCTCGGGCGTGTTCACCCAAAACATCGCGCGCGCACACCGGGTGTCAAACCGGCTGCGCGCGGGCATCACCTGGGTCAACACCTACCGCGCGATTTCGCCCATCGCGCCGTTCGGCGGCTTTAACCAATCGGGCTATGGGCGCGAAGCCGGCGCCGAGGCGATTTTGGATTACACGCGCACCAAAACCACCTGGATCACCACCTCGGATCAGCCCATGGCCAACCCGTTTGTGATGCGCTGATCACAGCACAAAATCGCTGGCGCTTAGGCTGGTGATGCCTTCAAACATCACCGCCAGTTCCGCGATCCCGTCACCGTCATCATCGCTGAGCAAGCGCAGCCCGTTGCCGATCAGATCATAGCGCAGCTCGCCCGCTGTGCCCGAAAACCCGTGACCCGCGATGAAGGTAAACGCGTCATCGGCGCCTCCGCGCACCGCGTCGATGGCCGATAGGTCAATAAGATCAAGACCCTGCGCAAAGTCGGCAACCTCATCCATGCCAAACGCATGACTGTCGGCGGCGCTGTGAAAGCGAAACACATCTGCCCCGCCACCACCGGTCAGCACATCACCACCGCGCCCCCCGCTCAGATCATCATCGCCCAGCCCTCCGGTTAGCGTGTCGGCCCCGCCAAGGCCCAACAGCGTGTCGTTCCACCCGGTGCCCAGCACGGTTTCGCCCAGATCAGTGCCGGTAAAGGTCAGATCGGCGGTCAAATCCACCCGCCTGCCATCGTCAAATACCGCCTGTTCAATCTGCGCGGCGGGCGTGTTCAGCTGGTTCTTCAAGGTTAACACAGCGTCGTCCACATGGATCAGAAGATCGCGCCCGCTGACCTGATAACGCAGATCTTGCGCATCAATTCCGCCCTCAAAACGCAGCTTGTCCTGCGCGCCGGCGCTGTCGGTGATCTCGTCGCTGCCATGGCCCACTCCGTAAACGTAAACATCCGACCCCGAGCCACCTTGCAAACGATCATTGCCGCCGCCGCCTGTGATGCGGTCATCACCGTCCTGCCCGTAAACCAGATCATCGCCGCCCATCCCGCGGATCACGTCGCCCGAGGCCGTGCCATAAAGCGTTTCATCGCCTCCGGTGCCGGTCAACACCAGCTTGCCGCCCAAATCGAACGCGCTGCCGTCGGCGAATTCAAGGCGTTCAATGTCGTAGCCTTGCTGCGAAAACTGGTTCTTCAGCGTCAGCGTTTCGCCCGCCACATGGATCAGCAAATCTGACCCCGCGACCCCAAATCGCAGATCACCGCGCGCGATGTGGTCGCCAAACACAACCGCATCGCCGGTGTCATTGGCGTCGCCGTAATCATAGATCACATCGCTGCCGTCACCGACGCCCCAAAGATAGCGATCGGCCCCGGTGGTACCGCGCAATGTGTCGGCCCCACCTTTCCCGTCAAAGCTGTATCCGCCGACCCGCCCGGTGATGCTGTCAACGCCGTCCGTGCCGCCCAATGTCAGTGATCCGGTCAGATCCACCTGAGTGCCATCGCCAAATTCCGCCCACTCGATCTGATAACCATAGCTGCTGAACTGGTTGTGCAAGGTCAGCGTGTCTTCCCCGATAAAGATCAACAGGTTTGAACTCGACACGCCGTACCGCACATCCTCAACCGCCACATTGGCCCGAAACACCAGCCGGTCATCAGTGTCATCAACACCGCCCTGTTCATAAAACTGGTCGCTGCCATCTCCCTGTTTCCAAACATAAACGTCATCACCTGCGCCGCCATACAGGCGATCCGCACCGCGCCCGCCGATCAACACATCCGCTCCGGCCTGACCGTTCAGAGTGTCGACCCCATCGCGCCCGCGCAACGTGTTGGCATCACCCAGACCGGTCAGACTGTCATTGCCCTGAGTGCCCGTGAGCGCCAGATCCTGCACCAGCGACATCTCCGACCCATCGGCAAAACGCGCGATCTCCACACCGTAGCCATAGGTCGAAAACTGCTGATGCAGCGTCAAAACCTCGCCACCCACATGCACCTGCAGGTTGTTTCCACTGGTGGTCAATCGCAGGTCATCCGCGTCGATCCCCGTGCCAAAAACCAGCCGATCATCGGTCTCGCCATAGTCGTAAATCGCGTCCGACCCATCGCCCAGCGACCAGGCATAGCGGTCCACATCCGCGCCGCCATAAAGCCTGTCATCACCGGCGCCACCGATCAGCAAATCGTTGCCCGCCCCCGCATCAATCGTGTCATTTCCACCCAGACCTTCGATACGATCACCCGTCGCCAAACCACTCAGCGACTCGTCCGCCTGCGTGCCAGTAAAGGTCAGCGCATCCATTAAGGATTGCGTGGTGCCATCGGCAAACAGCAACGTCTCGATCTCGTATCCGTAGGTCGCGAATTGATAGCGCAGGGTCAGTTGTTCAGAGCCGACAAACAAATGTAAGTCACTGCTTGATCTCACAAATCGCACGTCACCCGAGCTGATCCCAACACCCAAAGCCAGCGTATCGACACCGCCCGTATCTGTGATCACATCCGCCCCGTCGCCCACACTCCAGCGATAGATGTCGTCGCCGACGCCACCGTTCAAACGGTCCGCACCATGCCCGCCGATCAACGTGTCAGCCCCCTCATTCGCGTTCAGCGTGTCATCCCCGTCCAGCCCTTCCAGCAGGTCATCGCCGCTGGTTCCGCTCATCGAGTCGGCGCCCTGCGTACCGGTGAAGGTCAGATCGTTCAGCAACGATATCCGCGCGCCATCGGCAAAACTGGCCCACTCGACCTCATAGCCATAGTCGGCAAATTGATGGTTAAGCGTGATCTGATCCGCCCCGATCGTCACCACCAGATGCGAGCCCGACAATGCAAATGTCACGTCCTCAACGTCGATCCCTTTGCCAAAGATGATCTGATCCTTGGTCCCACCCGTGTCGGTGATCGTGTCGCTGCCATGACCCTGAAACCAGCGATATTTGTCCGATCCAGCACCGCCTTCCAGCTGATCAGCATCCTGCCCGCCGGTCAGTATGTCATTGCCATCATTGCCATAAACCCGATCCTCGCCCGAACCGCCAAACAGCCGATCCTTGCCTTCATTGCCGTGCAGATCATCGTCGCCACTGCCGCCCAACAGCTCGTCCTTGCCCAATCCGCCATGCAACTGATCGCGCCCGGCGCCCCCTTCCAGGTAATCCGCGCCACCCAATCCGCTCAGAATGTCATTGCCCGCAGCGCCCGCCAACTGGTCGGCGCCGCTGGTGCCTTGTTCGTTAACCGAGGCCAACGCATTGCGCGCCGAGGTCGCCACCGTCGTCCATGTCAACGTCGATGTGGCGGCCATCGCCTGTTCCAATTGCGCCTCTTGATCAGGGCTCAGCGTGTCCAGATCCTGCACCTCGGCCAACATGCGCGCAAAATCCAGCCAAAGCGTGTTGGCCGCAGCCAGCGATTGCGCGCCCTCAGCGGCGGCAACCAACTGGGCCAGCCCTGCATCTGTCATCTCATTGGGGGTCAACGTGGCTTTGCGAAAATCATAAATCGCGGCGTCGTCACCAAACACAACCTGACCGCCAACCTGAAAAATCAGATGTGATTTCAATGTGTCAAAGGCCTGCGCATAGGCCGCGCGCACCCCATCCGCCTGCCAATAGCCTTCGGGATTCAGCGGCGTGGACTGGCTCTCATAGCCAAAGAAATTGCCCGAAAGCGCCTCCATAAACTCCAGCACCTGCGCATCAATATGCGGCCCGCGCGCGCCCGGATCCAAGTCGTGAACCCCCGCCCAATGATACAGAATTTGCGTGACCTCGGCGTTCAGCGCCTCGGGGTCCGCCAACGACGCCAGCGAAAATTCGGCGCGAAACGCCATGACCCGGTCCAGCAGCGTTTCGTCCAGGCTCATCGCCACATGCAGATCGGTCAAATCGCCAAAGCCGCGCAATGTCGGCAACGCCAGCACGCGCGGATCAAGCGTGTAGTCGCCGGTAAAATGCGTGTCGATATCATCGTTAAGATACCACATGTCAGTGATCGTCCCGGTCGAGCCATCGGTGCGCGTGAAACTGGCCTCGGCCGTGATCAAATTGCCGTTAAGCAGCGTCTCGGGCAGGCTTTCGGGCACCACCCCTACCGACGCGACACCGTGATGCGCCATTGACTGCAATTCGCCTGCATCTGTGCGCCCATTACCATTGGAATCCAGCCAGATCTGCAACGATCCAAAGGCCGCATCAGCGCTGTTCACCACTCCGTCACCATTGCCATCCAGAGACGCAAGATTGGCAAAGCCGGTTGCAAAGCTATTGGTAACACAGAACATTTCGGATTCGTTGTCGATGATGCCATTGCCATTCAGATCGCGCACCAAATAGGCATCGTCGCCGCCGGTGCCGGTCTCGTTGCTGACGCCCTCGCCCAGAACCCAGGCCGTGCGTTCGGCAAATCCGTCGCTGTCCAAATCAAAGTAAACCGACGACCCGGTCACCGCATCCGCCCCCAACGCGCTGACCGCAATCCCGTCGCCCAACAGGTCCAAAATCAGCGGACAGGTCAGGTTTTCAGAATCGCCAAAGTCGTTTGCAGGCTCCTTGATTTGGTCCGGCACGGGCGTGGGCACATCGGTGGGCGCTGCAGGTTGCAAAAGATCCTGCGGCGTTGGCGGATCCTCGAGATCGTCCAGAATATCCTGAATGCGTTCGGGCGGCTGCCCCGGACGCACAAGGTAAAGTTCGCCGTTGAACTGTGCCAGCTGATCGGGATTGTCCTCAAACAATTGATCAAGCGCGGCATTGCGATTGTTAACCAGGTTCACCGCCGCTTCCGCCAAAACCGTCGCATCACTGCTGAGCCATGGAAACACCGTTTCAATCACGGTGAGCGAGAGCAGCGCCTGTTTTTGGCCGTCTTGATAGTCAGGATTGTCGTTAATCTTCTGCGCCTTTTGCACGAAATCAAGCAAGGCCAACCCGCCTTTGACGGAATCGGACACCGCATCTGGGACGTCCAGAATATCAAAGCTCTCGACCAAATCCTCGAGCGGTTCGCTGATCGCCTCGCTCAGAACTGCGGCAATCTCACTGCGCGCCGCATCGTTCAGCACCGGCCCAACCGCTTGATCTACAAAGAAAGCTGTGGCTTGTTCCGTGCCAATTTCGATGATCGTTTCAAGAATTCCGTCGGCCATCTCTGTGCTCCCTTTGCTGTGCTTGATCTCAAGCTAGGCAAAGCGGCACAAAACGGCAGCGGGCATTAATCGGCATTTACCCGCGCGCAGGAGCGTTAATCGACGTCAGGCCACACGGCGCCCCGCGCTCCACACAGCACTTAGGCCCGGAACCTCACCGTGTAGCTCAAAGCGGATCAGATCACCGCGCTGGCCAATCTGCAACGCACCGCGATCGGTTAACCCAACCGCACGCGCCGGGTTCAGAGAAACGCTCGCCAGCGCCGCGGCCATATCGCCCCAAATCTCGCCCAATTGCACCGCCGCCAGCAACAGCGATGCAGGCACATAATCCGAGGACAAAATGTCCAAAACCCCAAGATCCGCCAAGTCCGAAGCCGCCACATTGCCCGAATGCGAGCCACCGCGCACCAGATTGGGCGCGCCCATGATCACGCCGATACCGCTGTTCCGGCAGGTCTGCGCCGCCGCCACAGTGGTGGGGAATTCGGCGATGCGCACGCCGTGAGCCACCGAGGTTTCGACCTGTTCCACCGTCGTGTCATCGTGGCTGGCCAAAGTTGCGCCATAGCGACGCGCCGCAGCCACCGCCCCCAATTCGTGTTTTGAGCCCAATTTATCGCGCAATTCATACAAAAACCCGCAATATTCGCCAAATCCATCACGCGACATACCGTGCTTGCCGCAAATGTAATCCTCGTATTTGGCCAGATCGCGAAACTGGCGCTGCCCCGGCGTGTGATCCATCAGCGACACGATGCCAATCCGGTCATCCGCGCCAAATTCAGCCAACTCCTCCAACAGCGTTTCCGAACAGACCTCGGCGCGCAAATGCAGATGGTGGCTGATCCGCAACGCCCCACTGTCGCGCATCTGCAAGATCTCGTCGGCCATGCCGCGCGCGTATTTGCCAAATCGCCTGGCTTTGTTCGTCAGAATGGAACCGACCCGGATCGCGTCAAAAACCGTGGTGATGCCAGTGCCGGCAAGCTCGCGATCATGCGCCACAATCGCGGCGCGGTGGGGCCAGTTGACATTGGGCCGCGGCACCATGTGGCGCTCCAGGTTATCGGTGTGCAATTCAACCAGACCGGGCGCCACAAATGCCCCCTCGCAGTCCTGCGCACCCGTCGGCACAGACACGCCCGATGCCACATCACTGATCACCCCGTCCGTGATCACAACCGATCCGGCGACCACCTCATCGGGCAAAACAAGGCGCGCATTGGCAAGGACCACAGGTTCAGTCATGACAGACCCCTTCGCGGGTAAAATTATTTATGATCAAGGCTCTACCCGCCCCGGATAAAGCAGGTCCAAGACTTGTACGACGGTGTGTTCCAGCGCACCACTGTTGTCAACACACCAAACATTCGGGCCGGTTGCACGGTGCGCATCTGCCCGCGCAAGCCGGCGCGCAATGTCATCTGCGGTCTCGCGCCCCCGCGCCGCAAGCCGCGCCGCCAACACCGCGCGATCCGCTTGCAATGCCAGCACATAAACCTGTGAAAACCGCGCCCGCGCCGTGTCCAATACAGCGCGCGACAGGTTGGCAACCACATCTTGCCCCGCCTCCAACGCCGCGTCCACATCCGCCGGAATGCCATAGCTTAGCCCATGCGCCGCCCAGCTCAGCGCGAACTCTGCGCGCGCCTCCATCTGCGCAAAAGCCTCGGCGCTGACCCCGTCAAACGCCTCGCCCCCCGCATCTGAGGGGCGCGTGATCACGCGGCGCGCCAACACGACACGCGGCTCGCGCGCCGCAATCGCCTCCATCACGCTGTCTTTGCCCACGCCGGACGGACCAACCACGGCAATGAACCGGCCGCTCATGCCGCCACTCCGGGCGCAAAAGCGGCCACGTCAATCTCTTGATCACACACCCGCGCGCGCGCTGCACCGTCGTGAAAAATCCCGACAATCGCCGCCCCGCGCGCCTTGGCCGCCTCGATCAGATCCAGCACAATTTCGCGATTGATCCCATCCAAACTGGCCGTCGGCTCATCCAGCAGCAACGCCGGATACCCATGCGCAAAACCGCGCGCGATGTTCACGCGTTGCTGTTCGCCGCCGGAAAACGTGGTCGGGCTCAGCTGCCACAAACGCTCTGGAATGTTCAGTTGCGCCAGCACCTCGGCTGCCCGCGCCCGCGCGGTGTCACGTTCGACCCCGTTCACCAGCAGCGGTTCGGCCACCACATCCAGCGTCGCCACCCGCGGCACCACCCGCAGGAACTGACTGACATAGCCCAAAGTGCGCCGGCGCAGCTCCAGAATGGCACGCGGATCGGCCTGGGCCACGTCCACATCGCCCACCAAAATGCGCCCCGAGGCCGCCAGATAGTTGCCGTAGATCATCCGCATCAATGTCGATTTGCCAGCGCCCGACGCGCCGACCAGCCCCACGCAGCAGCCGGGTGCAACATCAAACGAGGCGCCTTGCATCACCGGAATTTTAACTCCACCCTGATTGTGCAGAACAAAGGTTTTCGACACATTATCAATTGAAATCATTACCTTAAACCTGCAACACAGAAGAGACAAGAAGTTGCGTATAGGCGTGTTGCGGGTCATCCAGCACCTGATCGGTCAACCCGGTTTCCACCACATACCCATCCTTCATCACCATCAAACGATCCGCCAGCAACCGCACCACAGCCAGGTCATGGGTCACAATCACAGCGCTCAACCCCATCTGGCGCACCAGCCCGCGCAACAGATCCAACAGCCGCGCCTGCACCGACACATCCAAGCCCCCGGTTGGCTCGTCCATGAACACCAACCGAGGCCCGCTGACCAGATTTCGCGCGATCTGGAGGCGCTGTTGCATGCCGCCGGAAAAGGCGGTGGGGCGGTCATCGATCCGATCTGCGTCAATTTCGACCCGGCCCAACCAGTCAATCGCGGCGGCGCGAATATCGCCGTAGTGGCGCGCGCCGACCTCCATCATCCGTTCACCAACATTGCCGCCGGCGCTGACCGACATGCGCAGACCATCACGCGCATGCTGGTGCACAAACGCCCAATCAGTGCGCCCCAACATCCGCCGTTCCGGCTCGCTCATGGTGATCGTGTCGCGCACCCCATCGGCGCGCGTGTCAAACCGAACGGCCCCCGCATCCGGCACCAGATGTCCCGCCAAGCAGTTCAAAAGCGTCGATTTTCCCGACCCGCTTTCGCCGACAATGCCCATCACCTCGCCCGGGAACAGATCAAACGACACATCGGCGCAGCCAATCCGCGCGCCGTAAAATTTGCGCACGCCGTCCACTTGCAACAGCGGAGTCATAGCGCATCTGCGGCGCCGATTGAGCCCGCCTCACGCCGCGTCGTGCAGAAATCGGTGTCAGAACACATGAACATCCGCCCCCCTTCATCATCGATGATCAACTCGTCCAAGTAACTGTTGTCAGCGCCGCAAAGCTCACAGGCCGCATCCGCTTTGCTCGCCTCAAACGGGAAATCCTCAAAGTCGAGACTGACCACCTGCGTGTAGGGGGGCAGCGCGTAAATCCGCTGTTCCCGCCCTGCCCCAAACAGCTGGATCGCCGCCATTTCCAGCTTGGGATTGTCAAATTTCGGGATCGGAGACGGATCCATCACATAGCGCCCTTCGACCTTGACCGGATAGGCGTAAGCGGTCGCAATTGCACCGTGTTGGCTGATGTCTTCATACAATTTCACATGCATCAGCCCGTATTCTTCAAGGCTGTGCATCTTGCGCGTCTCAACTTCGGATGGTTCCAGAAACCGCAGCGGTTCAGGGATCGGAACCTGATAAACCAGGATCTGATCCTCGCCCAATGGGTCTTCTGGTATGCGGTGGCGGGTTTGGATCACGCTGGCCTCAGCCGTTTTTTCCGTCACCGCCACCCCAGCGGTTTTTTCGAAAAACCGACGAATCGACACCGCATTCGTCGTGTCATCCGCACCCTGATCAATCACCTTAAGCGTGTCCTGCGGCGTCAGAACTGCGGCGCTCACCTGCACACCGCCCGTGCCCCACCCATAGGGCATCGGCATCTCGCGGCTGGCAAACGGGACCTGATAGCCCGGCACTGCCAACCCTTTGAGAATGGCGCGCCGAATCATCCGTTTGGTCTGTTCGTCAAGATATGCAAAGTTGTAATCAGACACGCAAACACCGAGCCGAGGTTCCCAAAATGGACGCAAGCATTTCAGAAATCCTTTTGGGTGTTGGCATCGCCGTCGCGTTTCTGGCAGCTGCCGTGGCCTTTGCCTTTTGGCCCCGCAAACCCAAACCATCCGCGCGCCCCAGCGGCAGCCATTCCGTTCCCCGCCAACACTATGACAGCACCGGCGATGGTGGCGGCTCGGACTGAAACTGCGCTCACAACAGCTTCCGCTTGATTAAGTCCTGCTCAAGTTGACCCGCATCAATGAAGTGAATCGCATCAATCCCAACGGCCCGCGCGCCATCGACATTCACGGCGCTGTCATCGACAAAAACACAGGCCCGGGCAGCCAAGTTGTTGCGGGTCAACAGGCACTCAAAGGCTTCGGGCGACGGTTTGCTCAAGCGCTCGCGCCCCGAGATAAAGGTGTCTTCCAGCAAACCCAAACAAGGCGCGTTGCGCGCGACCGAGGCCGCCGCCAACTCGCTGGCATTGGTCATACCGAACAGACGCAGGTGGCCGTGCAAACGCTCGATCAATTCGGACACGCCCGCCACATGCTTTGCGTGTGCAAGACCGATGTTGTCGACATAGGTCGCAAACAACGGGCGCACGTCTTCGCCCACCATCGCCAGCGCCTCATGAATCGGCGTCCCCCCGTCCAGATGCTGCGCGTTCCACTCAAAAAACCCAACCGCTTTCAACCCGTCCCGCGCGGCTTGGGCACTGTCAAACATCTGCGCCACAGCGACTTCGGGCTGCCAGTGGATGATCACATTGCCAAAGTCAAAAATCACCGCCTGTGTCATTTTGCTGTCTCCCTTAACGCATCGCGACGCAATTTTCGGATCAATTCCAATTCTGACTGGAAATCAACATAGTGGGGCAATTTGATATGTTCCAAAAACCCGGTCGCCTGGATGTTATCTGCATGATATAAAACAAATTCTGCATTCTGCGCCGGAGCGCCGACATCGTCCTCTCCCAGCTCTTCCCAGCGCAACGCACGGTCGACCAACGCCATCGAAATCGCCTTGCGTTCCGACATTCCAAACACCAAGCCATAGCCGCGGGTGAACTGCGGCGGTTGGGTTTTGGACCCCTTAAACTGGTTCACCGTCTCGCATTCGGTCAGCTCAATCTCGCCAATATCAATGGCAAATCCAAGTTCGGGAATGTCCATTTCCACATCAACGGTCCCAATGCGCAACTCGGCGACAAAGGCGTGAGTGCGGGCATATCCACGCTGCGTAGAATAGGCTAGGCCTAGCACAAACCCCTCATCTCCGCGCGTTAACGATTGCAACCTAAGCGCGCGTTCGGCCGGCAATTCCAATGGTTCGCGCGTCAAATCCGGAGGAGTTTCGTCGTCAAAAACCTCTGGCTGGACCAAATCTTCGCGATCCAAAAAATCCATGATATGCGGCGTTGGCGCGTCCATCACAGCGCCACGTGGCGCCTGCGAAACCTCTCCATCCGCAGCCAGTTTAAAATCCAGCAAACGGTGCGAATAATCAAAAGTTGGCCCCAAAACCTGCCCGCCCGGCGCATCCTTGAACGTTGCCGATATCCGACGATCACAGGCCATTTCAGCCGTTTCAACCGGGCGCGACGCGCCAAATCGTGCCAGCGTCGTGCGATAGGCGCGGATCAAAAAAATCGCTTCGATCAAATCGCCGCGCGCTTGTTTGATCGCCAAAGCAGCCAGATCCGGATCAAACAATGACCCCTCTGCCATGACCCGGTCGACGGCTAGCTTCATCTGTTCGCGAATTTGCGCCACACCTAATTCGGGCACATCTGTGTCGCCGCGCCGCTCTTGCGCCAACCAAGCATGCGCGTTGTCGATCGCACGCTCGCCGCCCTTCGCCGCAACATACATCAGGACACCTTCGTGCTGCGCGGCAATCCGGCCAGCCGGTCACCACAGGTAAAAAAGAAGTCGCACCCGCGTGGAAACAAGGACGCATTGCCTTGAAAAGCCTTTATGTCCGGTAGGTTAAGCTGGCTTTCTCGCTCAATTCCCGGCCCACGCAAGGTCGCGCCGGCTGCGATCAATTTGGCGGTTTCGACGATCAACGTGGCCGAGCGATCGGGGTATTCTGACGTCCCTACAGAAAACTCCGCCAGTGGTAAATCCGGCCAAAATCCGATGGCAAAGTGCGCTTGAGACGCGCCAACCAACGGCGCGCCAGTGTGGAATGTGATCCAATCGTGGACCGGCGCGACATCGTGCGCGCTGCCCAAAAACACCGGCGTTTCGGGATCACAAAGGGTCAAAATCAGCGCGCCTGAGGCGATGGAAAGCGGCGCAGGCGGTCGCGATCCTGTGATTGTTTCGATTGTGCCCGGGCGTGCCATGGCTCTCAGGATCGCGCGAAAACTGTGCGCCGCATCGATGGGTGGATTGACAAAACCGCCCTCCAAGGCATTGATTTGCATTAGGTCTCACCCCGCGCAAGGGTCAAAAACTCGACCTTGGTCGCCGCCGCTTTGGCCGCGCGAACTGCCTTGCGCTCCTTACGTTCACCGCGCAAAGGCGCCAAGATCGCTGCCTCGACGGATGCCGCGGCACCGGTCTGCATCAGTGCGTCGGTTAACGCCGCGCGGCGCGCGTGATCACGGTCGCGACCTTGCACATAGCCATGCCCCACCGTGCCGCAATTCAATCGCAGCGAGCATCGCGTCACTGTGATTTCGCCCAGGTTGAACGCCGATCCCACAGCGCCAGCACGCCCGCGCACCATAACGCCACCGATTTCAGGCGCTCGCAGCATGACATGCTTAGGTTCCAAGCCAAAATTACGCCACTGCGCAGCCAAACGCGACACGGGTGTCTTCGCCAAAAGGCTCATCCAGCTTTGACGTTGCGCCAATTGTTCCGGCGTTGACCGCATCTAGACACCTTGCCGATGTGTTGAAATTCCTATACAACTAGACAAATACTCCGTACCAACTCCAAAGGCAAGTCCGGGATCCACAGAGTTTTGATGACACCATGCCCCGCACCCTGATCTGGAAAACCATCGCTGACCACTTGACCCGGGAAATAGCCGAACGTCATTACGCACCCGGCGACAAATTGCCTACCGAGGCGGCGCTGGCCACTCGCTTTGGCGTCAATCGACACACGGTCCGGCGCGCCTTGGCAGATCTTTCAGCACACTCATTGGTTGTTGCACGTCGCGGTTCAGGCGTGTTTGTGGCCCAAACGCCAACGGATTATCCAATCGGACGGCGGGTGCGGTTTCACAAAAACCTGACCGCCGCAGGACGGGTTCCTACCAAATCGTTTCAAGTTCTCGAACAGCGCAAATCCAACCCGCGTGAAGCCGAAGCGCTGGGGTTGAAACCCGAAACCAAGGTGTTGGTCTGCGAGGGCCTTTCTTTCGCCGATGATCAACCTATCGCGTTGTTTCGAAGCGTTTTTCCGGCTCCAAGATTCTCCGGACTGTTGGATGATCTGGCGCAGACACAATCAGTCACCGCAGCTTTGGCGCGTCATGGCGTGGACGACTATACCCGCACCTCGACCCGTTTAACCGCCAAACAAGCCACCGCCACCCAAGCTCTGCATTTGCGCATCGCCGAAGGCGCACCGATCCTACGTTCTGTGGGTATAAACGTCGACGAACACAACCTTCCGGTTGAGCTCGGACACACTTGGTTTGTTGGCGATCGCGTTACTTTGACCCTTGATGAAACGTCCGGACACAGCAAGTGATTTGCAAATCCAATCTCACGGCGCCACACCACCAACATGTTGATGTACTCCGTCCCACCGAGCCTCTACTGCGCCAAAACCCGGATTGTATTGCGGCACAAAGGGCTGACATGGCGCGAAGAACCGCCCCCCGGCGGCTATGGATCAGAAACCTACAAACAAATCATCCCGTCTGGCAATTTACCGGCGCTGGTGGACGGCGCATTAACGTTAGGCGACTCTGAAGCAATCGCAGAATACCTTAACGACGTTCACCCAACGCCCGCGATGCTGCCTGAAACAGCCACGGCACGCGCCAAAATCCGCGAACGCGGCCGCCTGCACGACACCCGGCTGGAGCCTGCGTTGCGCGCTGTTTTTCCCCATATTCCAAGTACGACGCGTGATGAAAACATTGTGTCCGGGCAAGGCAAAGCCCTCAGTTTTCATCTGAGTGTCCTGGCGCAGCACCTTGACCAAACGCCGCACGGCAATCAATTGATGCTCTGCGATTGTGGATTTGCGATTTCATTTGAATGGATGGAAGCGCTGGAAAACCATGTTGGTCTCGCGCTGATTTGGCCCAAAATCGTGCGCAAATACCGCTCTGATTTGGCACAACACATGGCCGTGCGCGATGAATTGACCAGCTACCGCGCTCATCTCAAAGCCTATTTCGAAGCGAGCATGTAAGGCCACCCGACAGCGGATGGCCTCGTGTTTTCAGTCTCTTACAGGCCCCACTTGGCCCGTGTCGCGTCAAAAAAGCCGTTGGCTTTTTTCACTTTGACCCAGTTGTTGACGTAGTTGATCCAGACCTGATCGTCCTGCGGCAACAACATCGCAATCGGGGTCGGCGTGCGCGCATCCGAATTTGGCACCCGCAATGTTCCGAATTTTTTGGCCAGCGTCGCGCCTTCAATGTTGGAGGTCACAAAGACGTCGGCGCGCCCGGCAACCACTTCGTTGAACCCGCGCGCCGGTGCTTCGACAACCTTGATTTCGGCCTCCGGAAACCACGCGCGCACCATGGTTTCAAAGGATGTGCCCAAAGTTGTGGCAACGGTCACGCCCGATTGATTGATCGAATCCCAGCCGTCAAACTTGCCCGCGCCCTCGGGCGCCGTGAATGGATAAAATTCGACCGACAGGTAACTCTCTGAAAAACCCGCCACTTTCATGCGCGCAGGTGAAATCGATGCAGAACCTGTCATGTGGTACTTGCCCGCGATCACACCGTTGACCAGCGTTTTCCAATCTGTTGGCACAAATTCGACTTCCACGCCCAGGTCTTTGGCCAATTCCGTCATCACATCGATGTCGAAGCCTTCATAACTGTTCGTGGCTGGATTGCGCACAGTCATCGGATTCCAATCACCGGTTGTGCCAACCTTCAAAACACCATCGTCCAGGATTTCGTTCAGCGCCGATTGCGCCAATGCACTGGTGGCCAAACCAACGCTCAGGATCGCGCCTGCCACGAAGGTTTTAAGAGAAAATGTCATTAATTCGTTCCCTGTATCTGCGAAGGTCCCCGCCTTCGGTCCTTTCCAAGCCTAGAACTCTTGCGCCCAAGAGCAAGTCACGATTCTGCACTGCAGTGCGATTGGAGGTTCAATCCAGCCTGGGTTCCGGTCTACCAAGGTGGCGTGATCCCTGTGAAAGCCTTCTTATGACCCATGCCGCGATTGAAATGTCCAACGTCAGCAAATGGTTCGGCGACTTTCAGGTCCTCAAAGACATCACTTTAACGATCCGACAAGGCGAGCGCGTGGTGGTGTGCGGCCCTTCCGGATCGGGCAAATCGACTTTGGTGCGTTGTATCAATCGGCTTGAGCAGCACCAACAGGGCGACATTCACCTTGGAGGTGTTTTGCTGGACGACAGCGCGCAGGCCAGCGCCGCAATCCGCTCGGACGTTGGCATGGTGTTTCAGCAGTTTAACCTTTTTCCCCACCTCAGCGTGCTCGACAACCTCACTTTGGGCCCGATGAAGGCGCGCGGACTGAGCCGCCAAAACGCGCATGAGCTGGCGTTGCGCTATCTCGAGCGGGTTCGAATCCCCGAGCAGGCCGACAAAAAACCAGGGCAGCGTTCGGGCGCGCAACAGCAGCGCGTGGCCATCGCGCGCTCACTCTGTATGGAGCCAAAGGTCTTGCTATTTGATGAACCAACCTCGGCGCTGGACCCGGAAATGATTTCGGAAGTGCTGGATGTGATGGTTGAACTCGCGGATGAGGGCATGACCATGATCGTGGTCACCCACGAGATGGGGTTCGCGCGCAAAGTGGCCGACAAAATGGTGTTCATGGACGGCGGCGAGATCGTAGAAAGCGGCCCCCCCGGCCCCTTCTTTGAGGCGCCAAAATCCGAACGTTGCACTGCGTTTTTGCAAAAAATTCTCCAGCATTAGAAAGCTTTAACCATGCTGCGCGCCCTTGCCCTGATGTCCGTTTTTTTGCTGTTGGCGAGTTGTTCATCGTCGACAAATTGGGGCTGGTATGTGGTTGACCCGACCAAGGCCAACGGCTGGGTCAACCTGCGGTTTTTGATGAACGGCTTTGCCGACACGATTTTACTGTCGCTGATTGCGGCGTTTGGGTCGATGACTTTGGGGCTGATGGTGGCCTTGCCGGGACTATCGCATCGCTGGTATTTGCGCTGGTTCAATCGCGGCTACGTTGAGCTCATCCGCGCGATTCCACTGTTGCCGATGTTGTTTTGGGTGTTTTACGGCCTACCCGTCGTGTTCAAATCCATGGGACTGAACGTGCCAATCGACCCGTTTTGGGGCGCAATCATCACATTGGCCGTCTCCGACAGCGCCTTTACCGCAGAAATCTACCGCGCCGGAATCCAATCCATCGCCCGCGGCCAGTCCGAGGCGGCCAAGACCATCGGCCTGAATTATGCGCAAACCATGCGCTATGTGATACTGCCTCAGGCGATCCGCCGTATCCTGCCACCACTGGCCAACCAGTTCATTTATATCGTAAAAATGTCGGCCTTCGCGAGCGTCATCGGCATGCAGGAACTGACCCGACGCGCCAACGAACTGGTGGTCACCGAATACCGACCGCTGGAAATTTACACCGTGCTGATCCTGGAGTATCTGGTTTTGGTCTTGATCATCAGCCAGGCGGTGCGTTGGCTCGAGCGGCGCATGGGTGCGGATGAACGTGGTTAGGCCGATGCCGGTGCGCGGCGAAGAAACACCATCGCAACGAGCCCACCCAAAAAGCCCAAGGTTTTGATCCAATAGGTGAAATCAGCCTGCGCTGGCCACATCAATGCAATGCCGCAAACGATGAGAATGAGACGCGCGTAAATCGGCAGCGGCGCGGTCAGAAAACCCACCAATCCGGACGTGACGAGGTAAACCGCGACGCCTGTGCTCAGCACAGCGGTGATGATCTCGATGCCGGACCCGCTGAACAGCAACGCCGGCGTCGCAACAAACAAAAACGGCACCACAAAAGCGGGCCAGGCGATGCGCACGGCTTCGAACCCTGTGGCCATCGGCGGCGCCTTGGCCATATTGGCGGCGACAAATGCCGCAATCGCAACCGGCGGAGTCAACATCGACAGCATACCGAAATAAAGCACAAACAAATGCGCCGCCATCGGCTCAAGCCCCAATTGTACCAAAGGAGGCGCGGCAAGCGTGGACAACAGCAGGTAAACCCCGACCGTCGGCAACCCCATACCCAGCAAAATACACACCGCCGCCGTCACCAGCAGCAGCAGGATCAGGCTGCTTTTTCCCAATTGCACCAGGAAAAACCCCATCCCAAAGGACAGGCCCGAGCGCGCAAACAGCCCAATGATCATTCCCGCGATGGCGCAGATCAACACCACCTCAACCGCTGCCTTGCCCGAGCGGATCAACACCTGCAGCAGCGCGCGCGCCTGAATGCGTCCGCCGTCGTAAGTGCGTACCAAGGATAGCAGGAAAAGCGATAACACAGCGTAAAGACAGGCGGTTTCCGGGCGCATATTCATCACAAAAAGCCCGCCCAACAGCACCACAAACGGCACAATCACAAACCAGCCCTTGCGCAAAACATCGCCCGCGCGCGGAATGCGGGCGGCATCCACCGGCGCAATGTTCAGTCGCCCGGCTTCGAAATCTGCGAACAAAAACAAGCTGAAATAGTACAAAATCGATGGCACCAGCGCGGCCAGCATCACCTCGGAATAGGCAACCTGCAGGTTTTCGGCCAACAAAAACGCCGACGCCCCCATGATCGGTGGCATCAATTGCCCCCCCGTGGACGCCGCAGCCTCCAACGCGCCGGCGGTTTTGGGTTTGTAACCACCGTCTTTCATCAGTGGAATCGTGATCGCGCCGGTCGAGGCCACATTCGATACCGCCGAGCCCGACACCGACCCGAACAATGCCGAGCCCAAAATCGCGATTTTGCCGGCCCCTCCGCGTGCCCGGCCTGTCAACGCAATCGAAAGATCCGAAAAGAACGCCGATCCGCCCGTCATGATCAGCAATTGCGCCAGGATCAAGAAGGGCATCACCACCGCGACCGCTATGTAAAGTGCGGCACCCGCCAAAGACGCACTGTCGAGCACCAGGAAGGTTAACAGTCGATCCCAACGGATAGCGCGGCTCTGCAATGGCCCGCTAAGCTGGTCGGCAAACAGTGCGTAAAGGCACACCGCTCCAAGGATCACAATCAGACTGAGGCCCATCGTTCGGCGAACAGATTCCAGAAGCAAAATCAAACCGATAGACGATACAATCAATGCTTCAACAGGGTGATAGAACACATTCTCGGACAAGGTCGGAAAGCGCCAGGTCAGGTACACGCCAAAGCCCACCGCCGCCAGCGCCAACCCCTTGTCGAACACGCCAAATTTTGGCCGCGTCAAAAAGGCGATGGCCATGGAACAGGCCAACACCAGGATCAAAATTTGCTCGGAATAGACCCGCACGCCAATCCACAGCGGCAGGCTCGACGACCAGACAATCGCCGCGACGGTGGAAAACACCGCCAAACCCGCCACCACGCCCGACATCGCCGAGCGGGGTGGGTTCACTGAAGTTGCATCGGCCATTCCGAGCGCTCAGATCAGTCGGTCCACTGGCCTTTTTCTTTGTAAAATTTGATCGCACCCGGGTGATAGTCCACACCCACATCTTTGGACATCACGTCAGTGGTGAAACCACGCCAAAACGGACCAGACGCCACCAGGTCAGCCTGTTTTTTATAAATGGCTTCAACTGCTTGATAGACGATGTCATCTGGGGTCGAAGCGGCGGCAAACAGCGTGTAATCGTAAACTGCGATGTTGGTTGGTCCCATGATTCCGGGTATGCCGCTGCTTTCGTCCAACGTTTGCAAGTAGCTTTGCGGCAGGTAACCTTGCATCGCAGCCAACGCCTCGGGGCTGTCATCGAAAGACAGGTATTTGATGCCCAAAGTCGCGTCAAATTCGCGGCTGTTTGCGGCGCCCACCACCACAATTGTCACATCCGTCGAGCCTTCGGAAAAACTGTTCCACATGCGCGGGAAGTTTGGCACCTGCACGCCGGTGACGTCGTCCGGGCTCATCCCGGCGGTGCTCAGATAGGCGCGCGTGACGAAATCACCCAATGCGCCATCGGCAAACACTGGCGCTCGCTTGCCCTTGAGATCCGATACACCGTTGATTCCACTATCTTTTCGCACAATATACCCAGTGCGAAATGGCATCAGCGTCGCCACCATCTTGAGGTTTGGGTTGGGCCGCCCCTCCGACATCCCCTCGCCGTTCACCGCGTAATACAATTGCACCACGTTCGAGATACCGAACTCCAGCTCGCCGGCGTTAACCAAAGGCATATAGTCAGCAGTGTTTGCCAATTCCTGCGGACGCAGCTGCAAATCCGACCCTTCCGACACAGCCGCTGCAAGTGCACGGCCAATCTGGCTGGTGCCGCCGCGCGACGTCGATCCAAGGGCGGCAATCTCGGCAATCGCGCTGCCAGTCATCGCCATCGCCGCCATTGCGCCGATCAGAATGTGTTTCATTTTCATCTTACTCTCCTTGTTACGATTTTATTATCTTGGCCGGTGCGCCCGGCTCTTTCCTTGTGGGCGAAATGTACTAATCATATAACAATAACCCAAGCAGGAGCCAAAGCAATGACCGACACGTCGCGCCGAATTTTGATTGCGGGCATGGGGCCGGCGGGATTGGTCGCAGCACTGATCCTCAGCCGCGCCGGTTTGCCTGTCGCCGTGTTCGAGGCCGCGCCAGAACTGCCGACCGACCTGCGCGCCAGCACGTTTCATCCGCCGACGCTCGACATGTTGGCCACATTGGGCCTGGCCGATCTTTTGGTTGCGGATGGGTTGAAAGCGCCACAATATCAATGGCGTGACCGAAGAACCGGCGACGCTGCGACCTTTGATATGGCTTGCCTCGAGGGGATCACCGCCTATCCGTTCCGGTTGCAATGCGAGCAATTCAAACTGACCCGTGCCGCTGTCGCCGCACTGCGTGTTGAACCCTTGGCCGAGTTGCATTTTGGGTGTGCCGCGCGCGATGTGAAACAGGATGACACCAGCGTCACCCTGACGTTGGACACGCCCAACGGAACGCGTCTGGAACGGGGCGCGTTCCTGATCGGCGCTGATGGTGCCTCTAGCGCGGTGCGGGGCGCGCTTGGCATCGACTTTCAGGGATTTACCTATGCAGAGCAATGGGTTGTTGCAAGCACCCCAGTTGACTTTGCCGCTGTTATCCCCGGTCTCGCACCCGTCACCTACACCGCTGACCCCGACGAATGGTACGTTCTGCTGCAAACCCGCGATCTGTGGCGCGTGCTGATCCCGGTTGCAGATGACGCGAACCCCAAAGAGGTTATGTCTGACGCCTTTATCGAGGCCAAGCTGCAAAGCATCGCGCCTCACGATGGCCCCTACCCCATCGCGCATCGCACGATTTACCGCGTGCACCAGCGGGTCGCCAACACCTATCACGTGGGCAGAGTCGCAATTGCCGGCGACGCCGCGCATATCAACAACCCTTTGGGCGGCATGGGCATGAACGGCGGCATCCACGACGCCGTCAACTTGGCGCAGAAACTTGAACATATTGTGAACAACGGCGCGGATGTTGCGAAAATTCTTGATCATTACTCGTCGCAGCGCCGCGCGATTGCCGAAGAATACGTGCTGAACCACACCCATCAAAACAAGCAGGTGATCGAGGAAAGTGATCCGGAAAAACGCGCCGCTCATCTTGCAAAAATGCAAAAGGTTGCCGCGGATCCGGCTGCTTTGTTGGCGCATGTACGCAAAGGCGCCATGATCGACGCGGTCGAAAAATCCATGGCAATCGAGCCTGTTTGACACAATATTCATAAAATCAACGGCGGCGCGCCGGTGTCTTCGCGGCACGCCGCAGGGTCCGATGCGTCCCAAAATTTACCAACAAAACGCGCCGCAGTGATCCCGTCTGATGCCTCGGATGCAATCCAGCAGAGCGCGTCGTTCATCACATCGGCACCCAGCAAATTGGCGTAGGTCCCGACCCGGGCACCGGGAATGAAATCGGTGTCCGTCGGCCCGCCAGGCAGCAAAATGTTGCAGGTCACGCCCGTGCCTTCAAGATCCTGCGCAAACACCCGCGTCATGGCGTCAAGCGCTGCTTTACTTGGGCCATAGGGCGCATACCCCCTGCGCACCATCGTCACGCGGCTGGTCGATATCCCAATGATCCGACCCCAGCCTTGCGCGATCATCGAAGGCGCCACAGCACGCGCCATCAAGAACGGACCAGTGATGTTTGAGCGTACGATTTCCGACCAATCATCCG
This sequence comes from Sedimentitalea sp., assembly GCA_045105075.1. Lineage (GTDB taxonomy): Bacteria > Pseudomonadota > Alphaproteobacteria > Rhodobacterales > Rhodobacteraceae > JBGCDD01. Next base: position 21,230 of record JBGCDD010000022.1, read on the forward strand.
GCTCGGTTTGCCAAAATTTGACGGGTTCAGTATGGAAGCTCTCCGAGATTTCGCGCGGGCCGCGACCCGCATTGTTAACCAACACATCGACCCGACCAAAGCGATCCAAGGTCTCGGCAACCGTTCGGTTTGCATCTTCCGCCAGACCCGCATCACTCAAACTGTACATAACACGATCAGGATTGTACAAATTTGCAAGATTTTCGGTGGCCAGCATCAGATTTTCACGGCTGCGGGCACCGGTCAAAACCACATTGAAACCGGCCTCGAGCATCGCCGCCGCGAAACGGAACCCAATGCCGCGACTGGCTCCTGTTATGATTGCCACGCGCCGCATCAATGATCCGAAAACAACCAGCCGTGATCGTCAAATTGATCAGTAATCCCCATCGCCCGCAGCGCATGCCAATAGGTCGCCGCATTGATCGCGATCACCGGTTTGCCCAGCTCCGCTTCCATCTCGCGGCTGAGTGCCACCATTGACATATTGGTTCCCACCTGCACCCACGCATCAATGGTGTCGTCATCCATCTCTCTGATATGATTACGTAATTCCTCTGGCTGCACATGCGCGATATTCACCGGGCTGGTGCATTTCAGGCCACGAAACTTACGCACTTCGAAACCGCAATCCGTAAAAAACCGCGTCACTTCCCGGTCTGACACAGGCTGATAGGGCGAGATCACCGCGATCCGTTTCGCCCCGGTCAAGTTCAGCGCAGCTTCGCAGGCAAAAGATCCCGCCGACACCGAAACCCCAGCAAAATCAGCCAGCTCCAACATACGCTTTTCTGACGCCGCGCGCCCATCCCAAAACATCAACGCTGACATGCCCATGACCAAATAATCGGGCTGACACGTCATGCAACGTTCAACACAATCGTTCAGCGTGGCGCCGATCGCTTCGACCAAAGCAACAAAGTCTTCATCATTGTGAACTGGCATATTTGGCACATAGATGCGCCCAAAATGGTTGGTGACACCCGGCACCCGCAACGCCTCCATATCGGGCTGCACAATGGTGTTCGTGCTGGGGGCAACAACGGCAAATTTACATCTGAAACCAAGGGCGTCTGGCATGTTCTTAATCCATCGGTTTGCGTCCACGGATCAGTTGGGAAATCGCCACCGCAATCACCAAACCGCCTCCGTAGAACAGGTTTTGCACAAAACTATCCACACCTAAAAAGTTCAGCCCCATAATGCCTGTGGACAGGAAAAACACGGCAACGAACGCGCCGGGTGCGTTGAACCGGCCGGGGTAAATAGCGGTTGACCCCAGAAAGGCAGCGGCGAAAGCTGGCAGCAAAAAGGCCAGTGCGGAACTGGGGTCGGCCGCACCGCGCATGCCTGTGTAAAGCACGCCAGCAAACGCCGCCATGGTTGATGAGGCGATCAAAGCTCCGGTGCGCACCTTGGTCACATCGACCCCCGAAAGACGCGCCACCTCGCGGCCCCGTCCCACGAAAAGCATTCGGCGACCAAGCGCAGTGTGTTGAAAAACATACCAAATCGCGATTGTCAGAACCAGCGCATAGTAAAATCCGACGGGGATGCCCAGAAAACGGGTCAGGATCACGGCCTTGATCAAACCCATCGACACGCCTGCAATTGTGCCGCTGTCTGAAAGCCACAGGATCAGCCCCCCCACGAAGTACCCTGTGCCCAGTGTAACAATGAGAGAGAACACCTTGAAATATATGATGAAAAAGGCATTCACCGCCCCAACAAGTGCCCCGGCGATCAACGCCACAAGGATCGCGCCGCCAATGGGAAAGCCCATTTTGACGTTCAGCACCGCGATGATCATCGAGCTTAGCCCCATAACCGCGGCCACCGACAGATCAAAATCGCCCGTGGTAAGCGGGATGATCAGCGCCAGCGTCAGCACCACAACCATCGCGTTGCTGCCCAGCATGCTCGCATAGGAATTCCACGCAAACATCTGAACGGGCTTGAAAAATCCAAGGATCAGAATGATCGCAACCCAGGCCACCAACAGCCCGTACTTCTCAAACCAATCCTTCCAACTGAACGCGCTGACATGCGACGCACCCTCCACGCTGGCTTCCAGCGCCTGGATCTTCGCCTCCAATTTGGCGATCCGGTCTTCATAGGCATCCGGTGTCATAGCGGTCCTCAGGCAATCCGACTTACCGAGCGATAACAATGCTCTGCGATGGTTTCTTTACTCAAATTTGCGCCTGACAACTCGGCCACGATCACGCCACGCGCGAAAATGAGCACCCGGTGGCAAATCTGGGCCAGCTGTTCATAGTCGGTCGAGGCCACCAGCACGGCAGCGCCGCGATCTGCGGTTTCATCCAAAGCGTCCCAGATTTGCTGACGTGCGCCAACGTCGACGCCCTGGGTCGGTTCGTCTAGCAATAGAAGTTGAGGTTCGACCTGTAACCATTTGGCGATCAATGCCTTTTGAGCATTTCCACCTGACAGAGCTGACAATGGCAGCGCTGGCGCGTTGGGTTTGACCCCAGCGCTTTGACCCAGCCCAAACGCATGCGTTTCGATCTGCGCCGTGGTTAATGCCAAGGCCGAGCGCAAACGATCCAACACCGGCATCGCCACATTGTCGCCCACCGACAACGCGCCAACCCCGGCCTGCCCCAAGCGGTCAGCCGGTAGGTAAGCCATGCCGCGCGCCAAAGCGTCTTGCGGAGTCAGGTGGTCCAGCGAGACGGCCCGCCCATCCAGCGACAGCTGCCCCGATACATCGTCCCGCGCGCCGTAAAGCAAAGCCGGAACCGCATCAAAGCCCGACCCGATCAGCCCGGTCACCCCCAGGATTTCACCCTTCGCGATTTCAAATCCGACAGGTCCCACGCCGGGGGCCGTCAGATCACTGACTTTGGCTGCAATTTCGTTACTTTTCAGCGTCTTGGCGTGACCTCCATAGGCCTCGAGCGAGCGTCCGATGATGCGTTCGACAAAGCCGGCATGATCGGTTTTGGCGGTGTCGACCGTATCAATCAAATGGCCATCGCGCAGAATCGTGGCGCGGTCCGTGATCTCGCGCACCTCGTCCACATCATGGCTAACAAAAATCACCGACGCCCCGGTTTCGGTGCAAGCCCGCACCAAACGAAACAGCTGCTCGACGCCCGCACGCGGCAAAAACGGAGTGGGCTCGTCAAGCACCAAAACCCCGGGTGCGTCGGCGTGGTCTTGCGTGGCTTGGCGCAAATCTTCGTAGGCCCGCACGATGGCGAGCAAGGCCTGTTGCACCGCCGACAACGTGCCAACTTCGGCGCGCGGGTTCAGTGTCAGATCAAAGCGTGAAAAGATCTCGGATGCGCGGGCATGTTGGCGCGCCCAGTTTATGCGCCAATCTGTGCCAGTGGCAAAAGCGCCCAGAAAAAGGTTCTCGGTGACCGACAATGACGGGATCAAACCAAGGTGCTGATGCACAAAGGCCAACCCCAGGGCGCGCACTTTGTGACCTGTTACCGGCAAAGGAACCGAACGGCCATAGAGCGAAATCTCGGCGCCGGGTTCGGGATCATGAAAACCTGCCAAGACCTTGATAAGAGTGGACTTCCCAGATCCGTTAGATCCAAGAAGTCCATGAACTTCGCCCCGCGCGACGCGCAAACTGACGTCGTTCAGGGCAATCGCACCGCCAAAACGTTTGGACAAATGCGACAACACCAGAGCGTCAGAAACCCCGGCACGATTGCCGGGGCGGCTGATGGTTTGCTGGCTCACTCAAGACCCCAAAGGGCTTTGAATCCAGCGGTATGAACGTCGCCGTAGCCATCATTGAACGTGGCCGGGTTGCCCGCAGTTGCGACGTTTTCATCCGTGAAAATGTAGGCAGGCGTGTTCAGCGTGGTGACGGGTGACAGGCCGCAGAGCAGACGCATATTCGCGTCAGTTCCCGCCATCCCAACCCAGCCAAGGCTTTCGCCGACGTTCATTTCCACGATGTCGCCGTCGCGCATCATGTCCAAAACGAAGGGCGTGCCATTGTAGCTGACGATTTTGGCTTTGGAGCCTGCGATCTGGATGGCAGGCGCAATGAAGCCCGACATCGAGTCATATACCGGCAAAACATAGTTAATCGTCGGGTCGGCCAACAGCGCGTTTTGCGCGGCGGGCATGCCCTTGGTGGCCCAGTCATTGACCGGAACATTGACATATTTGGTGGTGCAATCGGGGCAATTGTCTTTGAGATAGCTCAGGATCGCATCGCGCAGCGGGCCTGTCGGCGTGATCTCATCCGGGCCCATAACCAGCGCGTTCACCTTGCCGCCGGTTTGCACGATGGTCCAGGCGGCGATAATTTTGCCGATGGTGACATAGTCGGTATTGGCCGCGCCATCCATGAAATCGGGGGTTTTCTGGGTGGTGGCGTCCCAGTTGTGCGTGGCCGTGACCTTGACGCCAGCGGCTTTGGCCTCGGTGATCTGGGGCACCAGGAATTCCGGCGGCAAACCGCCCTGCATATCAATCAGATCAAAGCCTTCGGCGACCGCTGTGTTGATGCCCTGGATCCAGCCGGCCGGGTCCATTTGGGTTTCCCAATCGCGCAGCTCAAAGCCGACCATCGCGGCGGCGTCCACGAAGCCCTGGGAAATCGCGGCGTTGAACGGGTTGGCATTGGTCAGCGGAATGACGAACATTTTCTTGTCAGCCATACAGGTTTTGGCGTCAAAGGCCGGGCCCGGCGCAGTGAATGCCGGCAGCTGAGAGTGCTTTGCAATCAATGCCTTGGCGGCATCCATGTCAGCCATTGCCGGGGCAGAGAACGCAGCCATTGCGAGGGCCGCAGCGGTCAGGTGTTTCATGATGTTTGTCCTTCCGAGTTGGTTTTTAGGTATGTTATCGCGTCATCCGTTGTCAGCAGATCGGCGTATTTGGCGCTCATGTCGAAAAGATTGGCGCGGTGGGGATCTTCGGCGCGGTCACCTACGGCGTCTTCGACAACCAGCGTGACAAAGCCGTGGCTGATGGCGTCAATGCAGGTAGCGCGCACGCAGCCCGAAGTGGTGACACCGCACAGCAGCAGCGTATCGACCTTGAGCCAGTGCAGCGTGGCGGCCAGAGACGTGCCAAAAAAGCCGCTGGGATATTGTTTGGTGATCACGATGTCATCGGGTTCGCAGGTGAGCGGCGGCATCAGTTTTTGGGTTTCGGCGCCGGCATCAAAACACGACAGCGCCGGGACTTTGGCGTAAAATGCGCCACCATCCGCGCCACCGGGCTGATATTTGACCTCGGTGTGGATGACTGGGATTTGGTGTGCCCGCGCGATCGGGGCCAGCCGCGCGGCGTTGTCCAAGGCGATTTGGCAGCCTTCCCCGCCAAACAGGGGTGCGTTCGGGTCGAAATAGGCTTTGGCGAAGTCAATCAAGACAACTGCGGGTCGCGTGCCCCAGTTTTGCCGGGCATGATAGCCGGCGCGCGCGTAATTGGTGTCGAGCGTATCACTCATGGGCACATGCTCTTGGACCGGACTGCGTTGGATCCAGGTTGGAGGGGGGCCAGCCCCCCGAGGCTGCGCCTCTCCCCCCGGAGTTTATTTTGAAAGATGAAGGTCATTGGGCGGCTTTTGCGTATCTGTTGTGGAAGACCGGGGCTTTGGGGGGCTCAAAACCGGTTTCGCTGAGGCAGCGGGCCTTGAGCTCGTCCAGCGAAGTGAAACCACGGTTGAACAAGGGCTGATCGCCGCGGGCGCGGGCCATATCGGCGCGCAGTTTTTCAGTGGCTTGGGCGTTGATCTGACCATTGGCGATGACCACGCCGTAGCGTTTTGCGCCATTTTCGGTGACCAACTTGCGTTTGACATCGAGCAAGACCAGATCAGCGTCGCGTTGCAGCGGGTCACCCCAGCCGCCCCCACCCCAGGTGTTGAAGTGCAGGATGTCACCGGGGTTCACTGCGATGCGGTCGCATTTTGAGGGGATGTTTTCCTCCGAGCCATCCGTGCGCACCAGCCGTTTGGTTGAGCGCATACCTGGCTCGCCGCCGTTGACACCCCAGGGCGATGTGAGCCAGCGGTCATCGTGGATCGAGATTTCGCCGGATTCCATCATCTCATAGGCGATTGTGATGCCGTTGCCACCGCGATGCAGCCCCGCGCCCCCTGAGTCGGGTATGGTGGCGTAGGTGCGGATGCGCAGCGGGAAGTAGGCCTCAAGGAATTCGTTAGGCACATTGGTGAAAGCGGGCCACATGGAATGGCCATCCGGGCCATCGCCTACGGGACGACCAGGCACGCCGCCAAAGCCAATTTGGAAGAGCTGGTACCATTCGCCCGTCTTGTCAAAGCCGGAATACATGAAATGCGGGCTGTCGCTGAAGCCGGCGGCGTTCAGCGCATCTGGTGCGCCTTGGCCAAGCAATCCGCCCATCAGATCGAAGATGCGCCCCAACATGTGGGTGCGGCAAGACAGAGCGGCGGGTTTTTTGGGCTTCAGGATACAGCCATCCGGGATGTGCACTTCGACCAGATCATAAAACCCGTCGTTGAACAGGATCTGGGGGTCAAACAGGTTGATCGTGAAGGCGCCGAAGAACATCTTGAACATTTCTTCGTTGAGCAGAAAGTTGATCGAGCTGAAGCTTTGCGGATCTGAGCCAGTGAAGTCGAAATAGGCGATCTCGCCCTCGCGGTGCAGATGGCAAGCGATTTTATAGGGCCCGTTGCCCATGCCATCATCGTCGATCCAGTCTTCGAAATAGGCCTTTTTGCCGTCGACCGCCTCGGGGATGATCATCTGGATGATCGCACCCATCGCCACTTTGTTGCGATCCAGCATGTCCCACATGGCCGAAATATAGATGTCAGCGCCGAAGCGGTCGATGTTTTCGCGCACCCGCCGTTCGGCCAGACGCAGGGCGGCGATGATGGCAAAGAAGTCTGATTTGTTCCACTCCGGCATGCGGGTGTTGTGCAGCAGGATATTCAGGATTTCGTCCGCCAGCTCGCCTTTGCGGTAGATTTTACAGGGCGGCACGATGATGCCTTCCTCGTAGATCATCTTGGCATCGGTGGGCAAAGACCCGGGCACCTTGCCGCCCACATCCGTCATATGGCCAAACATCGCAGCCCAGCTGACCAACTTGCCCTGGTGGAAAATCGGCATCATCAGCAGCCAGTCGTTCAGGTGGCTGACCGCGCCATTGCAGGAATAGGGATCGTTGGTGATGAAGATATCGCCGTCTTCGATGGTGCCGTCATAGCCGTTGATGAACCCGTGCAGAAAGCTGCCAAACTGGCCGACGACCATTTTGCCTTCGTGGTTGGCGATCAGTGGAAAGGCATCGTGTTGTTCGCGAATGCCGGGCGACATTGCGGTGCGGAACAGCACGGCGTCCATCTCATTGCGCGCGTTGCGCAGGGCGTTTTCAACGATGTCCAAAGTGATGGGATCAACGGTGGTGCGGGCAAAAGGCGTGGGGTTCGCCTCGATGAGTTTTGCGGGCATATCTGGGCTCCTTAGCGGGCGTTTGCATGGCCGACAGGCCAGATCAGGATGTTGCCGACGGCGTCGATGATGCCAACGTGATCGGGCAGAATGACGGACGTGCTGTCCATTTCCATCACCACGGCCGGGCCTTCGATGCGGTTGCCCTGGGTCAGTTTTGAGCGGTCATAGATGTACCCTTCGCGCCAGGCACCGTCAGCATAAATGCGCGTGGGTTGCAGGCGCGCACCCGACGCATCCGGGCCAGAACTTGCGGTTTCGGTGTTGATAAAGCTCTTTTCAGCGCCTTGCACCACGGCGCGCAGCCCGACGATTTCGTGTTCCGCGTCCAGCGCAAAGGTGAAAAGTTGCTCGTGTTCGGCGTCAAACCGCGAGGCGATGCCCTTGATCCCGTCGCGTTGGAAATCTTCGGGTGTCACATCAACAGTCAGTTTCATGCCCTGGCCGTGATAGCGGATATCGATCTGATAGAGCACGTCCTGTTCGGCGCGGCTGACCCCTTCGGCGGTCAGGTCTTTGGCCGCCTGATCATGCAAGTCACTGAGCATCTTGCCAATTTCGCTGTCAGATGTGGCGGCTGTGCGGGTGACGTAGGTTTGGCTTGCCTCGTTGCGCAGCCGCGTTGTGGCGTCGCCATAAGCGCACAGCACGCCCGGCCCTGGCGGTATAATCGTTGGCCAAGAGTTCACCAGTCGCGCCAGGGCATTGGCATGAAGCGGGCCGGCGCCGCCAAAGCCGATCAGCGCAAAGTCGCGCGGGTCGTATCCCTGTTCGACCGACACCAGCCGCAGCGCGCCGACCATGTTTTCATTGACGATGCGGATCACACCTTCGGCCGCGTCTTCGATCGACAGGCCCAGCGGTTCGGCGATGGTCGCCACCGCTTTGGCGGCCAATTCGCGGGAAATATCCATGTCACCGCCCAGTTTGGCATCAGACGGTAAATAGCCCAGCACAACATTGGCGTCGGTCACCGTGGGCGCTTCGCCACCCTTTTTATAGGCCGCTGGCCCCGGATCGGCACCGGCGGATTGCGGGCCGACACGCAGCGCCTTGGTCAGCTCGGGCACATAGGCGATCGAGCCGCCCCCCGCGCCGACCGTGCGCACATCAATCGAGGGCGCGCGCACTGTCACATCAGCCACTCGGGTTTCACGCCGGGTGCGGGCCACGCCGTTCTGGATCAGCGCCACATCGGTGCTGGTGCCGCCCATATCAAAGGTCAGCAGGTTGGCGAAGTTGGCCTGTTTGGCAATCCAAAGCGCGCCGGAAACACCCCCCGCCGGGCCCGACATCAACAGGTTCACCGGCTGATCCATCGCCGCCTGCGCTGAGGACAAACCGCCGTCAGAGCGCAGGATTTGCAGCATCACATCGTCGCCCATCCGCCGTTTCAGCTCGTTTTGCAGGTTGTCAACGTATTTCGACACAACCGGGCGCACATAGGAATTCACCACTGTGGTCTCGGTGCGCTCGTATTCATACATCTCGGGCATCACACTGGCAGAAGTGCTGACGGGGATGTTGGGCGCAATATCCTGCGCGATCTGCGCAATCCGGCGTTCATGCGCATCGTTGGCATAGCCGTTGAACAGCGCGATGGTCAGGGCTTCGATTCCCGACTTCAGCAACACTTGCAGGTCCCGGCGGATTGCGGATTCATCAAGCTGAACCAACACGTTGCCCTTGGCATCCATACGCTCGTCGGCTTCAATCGTGTATTCCAGCGGCGCCAGCGGAGCCGACTTGTTCCAGATCACCCAGCCGCCCAGACCGCCGGGCACGAAAGATCGCGCGATTTGCAGCGTGTCGCGATAGCCTTTGGTGGTGACCAGCCCCACCAGCGCGCCCGAGGACGTCAGAACTGTGTTGGTTGCCACCGTCGTGCCATGCATCACTTCGGTGATGTCTGTGGGGTCAATACCGGCGTTACGGCAGATCTTTTCGATGCCATTCAACACCCCAATCGAGCTGTCCGACGGGGTTGAGGGCACCTTGGCCGTCACCGTGCGCCCGTTGCGTTCATCGAGCAACAAAAGGTCGGTAAACGTGCCGCCCACATCCACACCAAGGCGCAAGCCGGTGCCCGAGCGGCGCGGCGCCGGGGCCACCGCCTGTCCGCTTTCCATCGCGCGCAACCGCGCCTCGAACGCGGCAAGCCGGTCTTCGTATTTCCTGATCAGATCGTCGGTCACCGACATATTGTTAACTCCCTGCTGCGGCCGCGCCGCGGTCTTTTACCGTCCAAACAAACGTTGCCAAAAGCTGCGCTTTGGCGCGGCATCAACCAGCGACACCGCGCGTTCCGACATCGCCAAAGCGGTTTCAATTGTGTCTTTTTGCTGCGCAATCTCAACGTCGCGCGCGCCGATTTCGTCCTGCATCCGCTCGCCCGCATCCAACGCGCGCTCTAACATGTCACTGGCGCGGTGCCCGGCCTCGGCCTGTGCCATCGCCTGATCCAGCATGCCCAACGCGCGATCGGCAGCACGGGCCACCCCGGCATCACCACCCTGCTCGGCCAAGCCCAGAGCCCGTTCCAACAGCGCGTCAAACCTGGCCGTTTGCCCCAAAGCATCGCCGGTGCGTTCCAGATGGCCCATCGCGCGCGCAGTTACAGATTCCAGTTTTTCCGACTTAAGATCAACCGCTTCCAGATGCACCAACGCGCGCTCCAGCAATTCGGACAGGCGCGCCTCGCGTGTTTGGGCGCCCTCGATTGCTTGATCGGCCTGCACCAACGCGCTGTCTTGGCGCGCCAGCAGTTTCGCCAGATCAGCCAACCGGTCATCGCGCCCGACCAGCGTTGATTCCAGCTCTTCAACTTCATCAAACAGCACACCCAAAAGATCTTCGGGGGGCAGATCAGGTGCCTTTTTCATCGCCTCGGGCAAGGTTGGCGGATCGGGCAGCGTCACCCGCAGATGCCCCTCGTTGTCGCGCCGCCCTTCCAGCAAGCCACGCGCCACAGCCTCGCGCACGCGCAGACGGCTTTCGCCCAGCTTTTCAGCGGCTTGCGCCACGGTCAGGAACTGAAAGCCCTGCTGTTCGGAGGGGGACATGGCGTTCACCCCGGCAATCAGATGATGCCCTTGGCGCGCATCTCGTCCTGTTGATCGCCGCTGAGGCCCAACAGATCGCCAAAGACATAGCCATTGTCCGCCCCCAATTCCGGACCCACATGGCGCACGGCACCCGGCGTATCGCTGAGCTTGGGCGCCACGTTCTGCATGCGGATCGGGCCGAAATCAGGGTGATCGACCTTAACAATCGCGTCGCGGGCTTTGAAATGTTCGTCCTTCATCATGTCTTCGGCTTTATAGATCAAACCACAGGGCACGCCGTGTTCGTTCATTTTCGCTTCGAGCACGTCCAGCGGGATCGTGCGCGTCCAATCATTGATCATGCCGTCCAGTTCGCCCTGATGGCGCCCCCGCGCGGAATGGGTGGCATAGCGGTCATCGCTGGCCAGTTCGGGGCGGCCCATCGCTTCGGCCAGACGTTTGAACACGGTGTCCTGATTGGCCGCGATCAGCAACAGCTTGCCATCGGACGTATCAAACACATTGCTGGGCGACACATTGGGCAGGATCGCGCCAGTGCGTTCACGCACATAGCCGGCAACGTCATATTCGGTGACCAGCGATTCCATCATGTTCAGGACGGCCTCGTAAATCGCCGAATCCACCACCTGACCCTTGCCTGTCCGCTCGCGCGCGTGGATCGCCATGAGCGCACCCTGAAACGCGTGCATCGCGGCCAGCTCATCACCGATGGAAATGCCCATGCGGCTTGGCTGTGTGCTGGGATCGCCCACAACATAGCGCATTCCGCCCATCGCCTCACCAATCGCGCCGTAACCTGCGCGCGCCGAATAGGGCCCGGTCTGGCCAAAGCCGGTCACCCGCACCATGACCAGCTTGGGGTTGATTTTGCTCAGCTCTTCATAGCCAAGGTTCCAACGCTCCATCGTGCCGGGGCGGAAGTTTTCGATCAGAATATCGGCGGATTTGACCAGCTCGCGCACCATCTGCTGACCCTCGGGCGTGCGCAAATTCATCGTGATCGATTTCTTGTTGCGCGCCACAACCGGCCACCAAAGAGACTTGCCATGGGGTTTTTCGCGGCCCCACTGGCGCATTGGATCGCCGACCTCGGGGGCTTCGATTTTGATGACTTCGGCGCCAAAATCCGCTAGAAGCTGGCCACAGAACGGGCCCGCCAACAGCTGGCCCATTTCGATCACTCGCAGGTCAGTCAATGGTCCCTGTCGCGTTTGGTCTTTCGCCATGGTCGTCCCCCATCCCGTATTGACGACCCTAAGATCATCCTATTTGGTATACCAAATTAGAGAGGTGCGACAGAATGGCCAGCGATTTTTTTGAAATTATCGAAGTTTCGCCAAGAGACGGGATACAAAACGAAAAAACGCTGCTTTCAACGGCGGACAAGCTGCATCTGATCGGCATGGCAGTCGACGCCGGGATTCGCCGCGCCGAGGTGACAAGTTTCGTCAATCCAAAGCGCGTGCCGCAAATGGCAGATGCCGAAGACGTGGCGCGCGGATTGCCGCATGGCCCTGCGCGGTACATCGGTCTGACCCTGAACCAACGCGGATTTGACCGCGCGGTGGCCACTGGTTTGCACGAGGCGAACTTTGTGGTTGTCGCCTCTGATACCTTCAACCGCAAGAATCAGGGCGTTGGCACCCAAGACAGCATTGCCGCCTTTTCGACGATCAAGGCGCAGGCGCCCGACAGTATCCGAGTTGGCCTGACCATTGGCGCGGCGTTCGGCTGTCCGTTTGAAGGCGAGGTGCCGCTGGCGCGCCTGATGCAAGTGGTCGAGGACTGCATGGCGCACAACCCGTTCGAGCTGGCGCTGGCCGACACCATCGGCGTCGCCAGCCCGCGCGACATCACCCAGCGGGTCGGCGCGGTGCGTGCGGCTTTTCCAGACGTGCCGATCCGGCTTCACCTGCACAACACGCGCAACACCGGTCTGGCCAATGCTTGGGCCGGGATCGAGGCCGGCGCAAAAAGCCTCGATTCCAGTCTGGGCGGGGTTGGCGGCTGCCCGTTTGCGCCGCGCGCCACCGGCAACATTCCAACCGAAGATCTGGTTTACATGCTGGAACGCTCGGGCGTGGCCACGGGCATTGACCTTGATCAAGCCATCCGCGCGGCCGAATGGCTTGAAACGGTGCTGGGCAAAACCGTGCCCGGCATGGTGATGAAGGCGGGCGGCTTTCCCAGTGTTCAGGCCGCGTGATGGATGGCGATTCCAAAGTACCGGCGCGCGATCTGGCTTATGAAGCCATCCGCGCGCGCATCATGTCCGGCGATTTACCCGAAGGCAAACGGCTGAAGGAACAATCGCTGGCCAGCGAAATGGGTCTGTCGCGCACGCCGGTGCGCGATGCCATCAACCGACTGGTGCACGAAGGCTTTGCCGAGCGCGGCGAGGGCTATTCGACCCGCGTTGCACAATTTCCCGAAAACGAGCTGGACCAGATTTTCGAAATCCGCCGCCGTCTGGAATGCTACGCCGCCGAACGGGCTGCCGAGCGTGCGAGCGTCGATCAGCTTGACCAACTGGACGCGCTGACCACCGAAATGGAGGCGCTGACCCCGCCTGAAACCGACGCTGATTATTCGCGGATCTCCCAGATAAATTCGGCGTTTCATCGCATTATTTGCGAGGCGGCCCAATCACCCCGGCTGATGGCGGTGCTGGCGATGTCGGTCGACATTGGCATCGTGTCGCGCACCTATCACAGCTATTCCCCCGCCGATCTGGTCCGTTCAGCGCGCCATCACCGCGAGCTGGTCGATGCGATGCGCGCGCGGGCGCCAGATTGGGCCAGCTCGGTGATGTCCAGCCATGTGATGGCCGCGGCGCGCTGTGCCGCCCGGCGCAATCAAGGCAGTGCTTGATCGCGAATATGGCGCATAAAAACAAAGTGATACGTTCGATCAACGCAGAAGGTGAAAACCGCTGCGTCGACATCCTGCACCACCCCGATGGCGCCTTTGGCTACTGCGAATACCGCCGAGATCCGGAAGACGCGAGGGGCTGGCACCCGGTTGGTGCCCCGCCGCGATTTGACCATCCAACCGCCCAAGCCGCGCTGGATCAAGCGTTGCAAGATGTGGTTTGGCTTAGGTTGTTTGTCTAATCACGCAGCACATCAAGTGCCGCGACAACAATGCTTTCGCGCGACGGCATGGTTGCGCCATAAGCAGGGCCAGTGGCGATAAAGCTGTCCTCAGCGGCCAGCCTGTTGGCCAAAACACCCTGCTCGACAAGCAGCGTCATCAGCCCTTCTGACACATTCCCCGAGCGGCGGCATTCATCGACGATCAGCACCTTTGAGCAGCCTTTGACCGCACCAAGCAGCGCGTCTTGCGGCAGCGGCGACAGCCAGCGCAAATCAATCACGCGTGTCGCAACACCCTGATCTGCAAGGTCCTTTTGCGCCTGACAGGACAGATAAAACCCATTACCATAGGTCACAATCGCCAGATCGGTGCCCACACCGTTTTGCCCAACTTCACCCAATGCAACCGTCTGATCCGGTGCGGGGTATCTGTGCATCCAGCCACCATCTTTGGCATCCTTCAGATCGCGCATCGGATAAAGTGCGATGGGCTCAAGAAACACAACAAGGCGCTGTTCTTCGCGCGCCAAACGCACGCATTCGCGCAGCATCCGCGCCGCATCTGCGCCATTGGACGGGCACGCCAGGATCACCCCGGGAATGTCGCGCAGCACGGCCAATGAATTGTCATTGTGAAAATGCCCGCCAAAGCCCTTTTGATAGCCCAGACCCGCAACCCGCACGACCATCGGATTGGTGAACGCGCCATTGCTGAAGAACGGCAAGGTCGCCGCCTCGCCGCGCAGTTGGTCCTCGGCGTTGTGCAAATAGGCGAGGAACTGAATTTCCGGGATCGGCACAAATCCGTTATGCGCCATACCAATGGCCAAACCCAGAATACTCTGTTCATCAAGCAGCGTATCGACCACGCGGTCGGCCCCAAATCGATTTTGCAGCTTTTGAGTGACCCCGTAGACCCCGCCTTTGCGCCCGACATCTTCGCCCATCACCACAATTTCACCGTGCGACAACATCAAATCGCTCAGCGCCCAGTTGATCAGCCGCGACATCGGTTGCGGCTCGTCCATGGCGGCCAGATCGCTGCCAAACACCTTGGCCCGCGTCTCGGGGCTGGGCGTATTTGGCACCCGGCACGTCCGCTTGGGCGGGATCAGGCTGGCCATCACCTCGCGCGCATTTTGCAGATGCGGACGTTTGGCAATCTGCTGTGACGCGCGGGTCACTTGCGCGCAGGTTTCATCGTAAATCGCCAAAGCTGCGTCCGGCTCCAATGCGCCGGATTGGGCCAAAAGCCGCGCGGAATGCAGCAGCGGATCATTGGCCTCGTCTGCCTCAACCTCGGCACGGCTGAGATAGGTCGTTGGCACATCCGCCCCCGCATGGCCGTAAAGACGCACGGTGCGCAGGTGCAAAAACGCCGGTTTCCGCTGGCGGCGCACATAGTCAGCCGCCTGCTGCGCGGCGCCAAAAGCATCATATAAATCAAGACCATCACCTTGAAAATAGCGCACTCCCGGGCGGTTGTTCATGGTGTTTTCGATCCAGCCTTTGGGCGTTTTGACCGAAATACCGATGCCATTGTCTTCGCACACAAACAACAGCGGCATTGGCACCGATTGCACCGCCGCCCAGCCCGCCGCATTGATCGCGCCCTGCGCCGTCGAGTGGTTGGCCGAGGCATCGCCAAATGACGCCATCACCAGCGCATCTGTCGGCATCACCTGGTGTTCGGGAGCAAGCCGGCGCGCGGCGGCCACCGAATAGGCCGCGCCCATCGCTTTTGGCAGGTGGCTGGCGATGGTCGAGGTTTGCGGCGGAATCATCAACGCCCGCGAGCCCAGAACTTTGTGCCGCCCGCCCGAAATCGGATCATCTGCCGCGCAGGCAAAAGACAACAACAAATCGCGCATCGGGTCCTGATCGGCCACCTGGTGCGCGCGCGCGATTTGAAACGCTCCGTCGCGATAGTGCAAAAACGCCATGTCTGTCGGGCGCAAAGCCGCCGCCACGGCCGCCATACCTTCGTGCCCGGACGACCCGATGGTATAAAACCCCTGCCCCGCTTTCTGCATCGCACGGCTGGTCAAATCCAACGCCCGGCTCAGCACTTGCGCGCGAAACAGCGCGACAGCTTGCGCGCCCGTCAACGCTCCGCTTGGCGCCTGTCCGGTCGGGAAATCGCGCGCCGCAAGGCGTCGGCGCAGATTGGCATCAACGATGGCGGCACGGTCCATGGGATCTCCTGACATCACGACTCGGGGTCTCGGCCCATGTCGCAGAGGAACACCGGGAAAATCCAGCCCCCTTTTGCGCACCGCGCGGGCACGTTATGAAAGGGGAACAGTTTTGAAACAGAGGATATCCAGATGAGCAACGCTTCATTCGATTTAAGCGGTAAAGTCGCACTGATCACAGGCGGCAACGGTGGCATCGGGCTGGGCATGGCCGAGGCCATCGCCAACGCGGGCGGCCAACTGGCGATCTGGGGCACCAATGCGGACAAAAACGCCGCCGCTGTGGAGACATTGCGCGCCGCCGGCGCCGAGGCCGAAAGCTGGCAATGCGACGTGTCCGACCGCGCGCAGGTCGATGCCGCTATGGCCGCGACCCTGACGCGATTTGGCCGCGTGGACGGCTGTTTTGCCAATGCCGGCGTGTCCGGGCGCGGCGCGCGGTCGTTCCTTGATATCGACCCCGAAGAATGGCGCCGGGTTTTGTCGGTCAATCTGGACGGCGTTTACCACACCTATCAGGCCGCTTTGCGCCACATGGTCGAGCGCGCAGACGCCGGTGACCCCGGCGGTCGGCTGGTGGCGATTTCAAGCCTGGCCTCGGTGTCGGGTGCCGCGATGAACCAGCATTACGCCGCTTCAAAAGGAGCGCTGAACGCGATGACATTCGCGCTGGCGGTGGAATATGCCCGCCACAAGATCACCGCCAATGCCATTTTGCCTGGTTGGATCGCCACCGACATGACCCAGGACGCGATGGCAAATGAACGTTTCGCCACCGCCGCAGGCAAGCGCATCCCGGCGCGCCGATGGGGCGAGCCAGCAGATTTCGGCGGCATCGCCACCTATCTGATGAGCGATGCCTCGGCCTATCACACCGGCCAATTGCTACAGATCGATGGCGGTTACTGGCGCTTCTAGCACAGCACCTCGATCAATCGCGGCCCCGGCGTGGCAAGCGCCTGGGTCAGCGCGCGCTCCAGCTCGCTGGTCTCGCTCACCTGTTCGGCGGGCACCCCCATCGATACCGCCATGTCGACGAAATTCAGGTTGGGTCGGTCCAGTGTAAGCATGTCAATCGCGCGCGGCCCCGGATTGCCCGCCCCCATATTGGCCAACTCGCCGCGCAAGATCTGGTAGCTGCGATTGGCAAAGATCACCACCGTCACATCAAGTTCTTCGCGCGCCATCGTCCACAGTGCCTGCACCGTGTACATCGCGCTGCCATCGCCGGTCAGCGCCAGCACTTTGCGCTGGGGCGCGGCGATCGCAGCCCCTATGGCGACCGGCAGGCCATAGCCGATGGATCCGCCACAATTGTTCAACCAGGTGTGGCGCGGCGCACCCGCTGTGACCGGAAAAAACGCGCGCCCGGTGGTCACGGATTCATCGACCACAATCGCGTCTTCCGGCATGGTGCGCGCCAAGGCCACGGCGATGGTGTCGGGCGTGATCGCGCCTTGCGCCGCGTCCGGGATCTGGGCGGGGGCGATATGCGCCGGATTCGTGTCTGTGGCCCCGAGTTGGTCGCGCAAAGCCACCAGCGCGCCGTGCAAATCCTGCCCTGCCGTGGCCAGTTCGATCACTTGTGCGTCAGGGTCAGTCAGCACAGCCGGCTTGCCGGGATAAGCGAAAAACCCAATCGGCTGGCGGGCACCAAGCAGCACAATCCGTTTGTAAGGCGCCAGCTTTTTTAACGCGATATCAATAGGATAAGGCACACGACCAATCACGACCCGGCCCGCGCCGCGATCCAGACGCGCATTGGCCCATTCCGACAGCAAGTGGCATCCGGTTTGCGCCGCAATCTGACCGGCCATGGCCAGCGCGTCTTCATTCAACGCCGCCCCGCCCAGCAACAACAGACTGTCCGGCCCGTCAAGCGCGGCGCAGGCGGCCTCTCGTTCGGCCGTTTGAAACGGGGGTCGGGCAGGCGTTTCAAGCGCAGGGCTTTCATGCCCGCCCTCACGCCAGGCGGTGTCGGATGGCAGCACAAGCGTGGCGATCTGACCGGGGGCAATCTGCGCGGCGGCCACCGCCTCGGCCCCAGCACTTGCGGCCTCGGACGGGCTATGCGCCGTACGCACCCAATGCGACACAGGGCGCGCGATGCCTTCGATATCGGCCGTCAGCGGCGCATCAAGTTCAATATGGCTGGGCGCGTGTTCGCCCACAATGTTCACCACTCCCGAGCCCGCTTTTTTGGCGTTGTGCAGATTGGCCACGCCGTTGGCCAGCCCCGGCCCCAGATGCAGCAAAGTCGAGGCCGGCTTGCCCGCGATCCGGAAATAGCCATCCGCCGCACCCGTCGCGACACCTTCAAACAACGTCAGCACACAGCGCATCCCCGGAATGTGGTCCAGCGCGGCGACAAAATGCATCTCGGAGGTGCCCGGGTTGGTGAAACAGGTGTCGACCCCGCTCGCCAATAGCGTGTGCACCAAGCCGTGCGCGCCGTTCATGTCAGATGTGCTCATCGGGTGTCCTTTTTCAAAATCCGTGATTCTTTTTGATACCGGCCAACGCCACAAGCGCGGCGTCGCGGCGCTGTTGCAATGTGTCCGCGTCGGGCATCGCGCTGAGAATAGCGTCCATTTCGGCCACCAACTGGTCCTTCAGCGGCGCGTCCAATGCGCTCTGGCCCAACTCGCGCCAACGCGCTTCTTGCGTGGGGCCCAGATGGTCAAGATAGTGGCGATATCCCCCCGGCCCGCCGCCCAAATGGTAGGTCAGGTGTGGGCCCATAAACGCCCACCGCATGCCCGGCCCATAGGCGATGGCGCGGTCGATATCGGCGACATCCGCAATGCCTTCGGCCACCATGTGCACCGCCTCGCGGTACAGTGCGGCGGTCAGACGATTGGCAAGGTGACCGGGCACCTCTTTGCGCACCCGGATCGGCACCCGGTTGAGCGCGCGGTAGATCGTTTCGGCCCGGTCCACAGTCTGTTCAGTCGTCAGTCGACCCGCCACCATTTCGACCATCGCCACCATATGCGGCGGGTTCATCGGATGGGCGACCAGCAACCGTTCAGGGGCTTGCATATGGGCCTGAATATCACTGGCCATCAGCGATGACGTACTGGAGGCGACGATCACATCAGGAGCAATCACCTGTTCCAATTCCCCCATCAGAGCTTGTTTGACCTCGATCCGGTCGGGACCGTTTTCTTGAACAAAATCAATATCTTTTAGTGTCTTCATGTCTGTGCTGACGGTGGCTTTCGCCGGCGTTGCGGCTTGCGTCAAACCCAGCGCCTGTAGATTTGGCCAAGCCCGCGCGACGAACTCATCCACTTCGCGCGCCGTTTCTGGGCGTGGATCAACCACGCTGACCCTGTGCCCGTGGGCAAGGAACAACGCCGTCCAACTTTGCCCGATCAACCCTGCGCCAAGAACGCCGAAATGGCTCATGTCTGATCGGTCCAATAGGGTGCGCGCAGCTCGCGTTTCAGGATTTTTCCGATGGAACTGCGCGGCAGATCGGTGCGGATTTCGACGCCTGCCAGACGTTGGCTTTTGCCCAGACGGGCATTGGCGGCGGCGCAAATATCCTCGGCTGGGCGCGTTCCTTCGCGCACCACAAGGCCCAGCGGTGTCTCGCCCCACTGCTCGGACGGGATGCCAATCACCGCCGCGTCACGCACATCCGGGTCGGCCAAAAGCGCCAGTTCCAGATCATTGGCATAGATGTTCAGACCACCCGAAATGATCATGTCCTTTTTGCGATCCGACAGCACCAGAAAGCCGTCCCCATCGAAATGCCCCATGTCCCCCGAGCGGAAATAGACGTGCCCACCCGCGTCGTGCCAGATGTAATCCGCTGTTAGATCATCGCGTCCGAAATAGCCGGCCATCATCGTTGGACTGCGCCCGCAAATCTCGCCGGTTTCGCCCGCCGCCACCTCGTGGCCGGTTTCGTCGATCAGTCGGATCTCGCAACCGGGCACGGGTTTACCGACCGTGTGCAACTTATCCGGGTTTTCATTCGCCACCAAAACCGTGACCCCGCCGCCTTCGGTCAGCCCGTAATACTCCACCAATTTGCCCGGACAGCGCGCCAGCACATCGGCTTTCAACGCCGCGCGCAGTGGTGCGGAGGTCGAGAATTTAACCCTGAGAGCGCTCAGATCGAAGCTTGCAAACTCTTCCACTGCCATGATGCGATGATATTGCACCGGCACCAGCATCGTGTGTGTGATCCGCTCGCGTGCGGCGATGTCCAGCCATCCGCGCGCGTCGAATTTGGGCATCAAATGCACGGTCGATCCGCCCACCAGCGTTGGCAAAAACGCAACAATTGTGGTGTTGGAATAAAGCGGCGTCGACAGAAGCGTGCGCGCGTTATCATCATAGCCATTGGCCGTCACGCGATCCATCTGCGCCGCGCGCATCCAATGGTTGTGAAGAATGCCCTTGGGTGTGCCGGTCGTGCCCGAAGAGTAAATCAGATTGAACGGGTCTTGCAGGCTGATCTGAATGCAAGGATCATCCGCCAACGCTGCATCGCGCCATGTTTGATATCCTGCAAACCCAGGCGCATCAAAGTCCAATGCGATCTTTTCCAATGTCAATTCGGCCAAGAACGGATCGGCCAAGGCTTTGTATTGGCGCGACAAAAACAAGGCCCGCGCCCCGCAATCAACCAACATCTTGTGCAAAGCATCGGGCGAGGCCATGGTCGACAATGGCGTCACACAGCCCCCCGCTCGCAAGATCCCCAGGAATAGTTCGACGTAGGGCACCGAGTTTTCCGACAGGATAGCCACCCGGTCGCCCTGCTGCAATCCGGTCGCCAAAAGCGCGTTGGCCACCTGGTTGATCCGCCTATCCAAAACCTCCCAACTCAGCCGCTCATCACCACAGACCAATGCGGTATCGCCCGGCACGCGGCGCGCCACATCGCGCAGCATTTCAACGATGGTCCGGCTTGGCGTGGTTTCACCGGCGGGCGGGTCGATGGCTATCATGGTGCGCCTTTTTCTTGCAGTATTTCGGCCAGCTTATGGTTGCGCGCGCCAAAGGCAAGGGCGGCTATGGTGCTGGCCCGCGCCCTGCCCTAGTCTGGGTGCAATCAAAGGACCACGCGCATGCGCTTTGCGAACCTGAATGCCCAATGGCAGGGCCAAACGCCGGTGATGCGCGGCGCCGTCATGATGGTTGCCTCGACGGTGGCTTTTGCGGTGATGCATGCTTCGGTGCGGATTGTGTCGGACGAGCTCGAGGCCTTTCAGATCGCGTTTTTTCGCAATGCTTTCGGGCTTTTGTTCATTTTTCCGCTGCTGTTGCGGGGCGGATTGGCACAGCTGAAAACGGCACAATTGGGCCTGCACGCGCTGCGCGGCGTGGTGAATGTGGTCGCGATGCTGCTGTTTTTCACCGCCGTGACGATCACACCGCTGGCCAAGGTCACCGCGCTCAGCTTCACGGCGCCAATTTTTGCCGCGGCCCTCAGTGTGTTATTCTTGGGCGAGCGGTTTCGCGCGCCGCGTTGGGCCGCGATTGGGTTCGGCTTTGTTGGTATGCTGATCGTGCTGCGCCCTGGCCTGGCGGTGATCGAACCCGGCGCGATCATGGCCCTTGTAGCCGCCGCGCTTTGGTCAGTGGCGATGATCCTGATCAAGATCCTGTCACGCACCGAATCGAGCCTGGTGATCGTGGCGTGGATGGGCATTTTCCTTTGCGCATTTTCGTTTTTGCCCGCGCTTTGGGTTTGGCAATGGCCCAGTCTGACCGCGTGGGGCTGGCTGGCGTTTGTTGGACTGACCGGCACATTGGCGCAAATCACGTTGAGCCAGTCCTTGAAAGAGACCGATCCCACCGCCGTTTTGCCGTTTGATTTTCTCAAACTCATCTGGACCTCGCTGCTGGCCATGTGGCTGTTTGGCGAGATCCCAGACCGGTTTACCTGGATTGGCGCGGGCGTGATTTTTGCCTCGGGGCTGTTTATCGCGCACCGCGAACGCCGGCTGGCTCAGGCGAAACGGTAGGGGCCACCCTTTTCCAGCGCCGCACGGTAAGCTGGGCGCGCCTGAATGGCCGACACAAACGCCGCCAGCGCCGGGAAATCGGTGCCGCGGCCTTGCAGAATTGCAACCTCTGCGGGAAAGCTCATCATGATGTCGACCGCGCTCAGATCATCCAGAACAAAGTGCCCAGACGCGCGCAGGCTGTCGTTCATGAATTGGAAATGGCTGTCCATCTGCTGTTGAATGCGCGGGCTCAAAGGCGCTGCAGCCTCGCCCAGACGGCTGGTGTAGAGCTGTAACAGGATCGGGGTCATCGCCGACCCTTCGGCGAAATGCATCCCTTCAAGATGCGAGATATAGGCGTCAGACCCAGCGTCGGGCACCATATGAGCACCATAGCGCGCGCACAGATGTTCCACGATGGCGCCACTTTCTGTCACCAGACGGCGCTGATCTTCGATCATCGGAGATTTGCCCAGCGGGTGCACAGCCGTCAGTTCGGGCGGGGCCAGATTGGTCACACCGTCGCGCTGATAGGCGATGACGTCATAGGGCTGGCCCAGTTCCTCAAGCAACCACAGGATGCGTTGCGAGCGGGAGTTGTTGAGATGGTGAACCGTGATCATGACATGTCCTTTGCTAAAGACATACCATCGCGCGGCGCCTACGCCTTGGCAAGGACAGCGCGCTGTGACGCTGGGTTCAGATCACCTGTTCAAACAGCGGCACGGTGTTCTCGGCGGTCAAAGCCACTGGATTGCCGCCCGCGCTTGGGTCTTCCAGTGCCATCGCCGTCATCAGCGCGATCTTGTCGCGCCCCACGCCCATGTCGGCCAGCTTCAACGGAATCCCAAGGCTCCGGTTCAGCGCCTCGATATGGGCCACAAAGCCGTCAAAACCGCCGGAAATTCCCAAATAGGCAGCGGCGCGCTCAATCCGGTCCTCAATCGCGGGGCGGTTAAACGCCAGCACGGCGCCCATCACCACGGCGTTGGTGGTGCCGTGATGAGTGTTGTAAAGCGCACCGATCGGGTGGCTTAGCGCATGGATCGCGCCAAGGCCCTTTTGAAACGCGGTGGCGCCCATGGCGGCAGCACTCATCATATGGGCGCGCGCCTCAAGATCGGTGCCATCGGCATAGGCGCGCGGCAGATAATCAACCACCAACCGCATGCCTTCCAGCGCGATGCCCTGGCTCATCGGGTGGTAATGGGGCGAGCAGTAAGCCTCGAGACAGTGGGCAAACGCGTCCATGCCAGTGCCTGCGGTGATCATCTTGGGCATGCCCACGGTCAGCTCTGGATCGGCGATGACGATGGCGGGCAAGACTTTGGGATGAAAGATGATTTTCTTCACATGGGTTTTGGAATTGGTGATCACGCTGGCGCGCCCCACTTCGGACCCGGTACCCGCAGTTGTCGGCACCGCGATGATCGGCGCGATGGCATCGGCGTCGGCGCGGGTCCACCAGTCATCGACGTCTTCAAAATCCCAGACCGGGCGGGTCTGACCGGCCATGAACGCAACCATCTTGCCCAGATCAAGCCCCGAGCCACCGCCAAAGGCGATCACTCCGTCATGATCACCGGCGTGGTAGGCAGCCAGACCGGCGGCCAGATTCACTTCGGTCGGGTTGGGATCAACTTCGGAAAACATCGCGCGCCCTAGCCCGGCATTGTCCATAATATCAAGAGCTTGCGCGGTGATCGGCAGGCCCGCAAGGCCTTTGTCGGTGACCAGCAAAGGGCGTTTCATACCAGTGGCCGCGCAGGCATCACTCAGTTCGCGAATGCGCCCGGCGCCGAATTTGAGGGTCGTGGGGTAAGACCAGTTGCCGGTCAGAATCATCGCAAAACTCCGTTCATTAGGCGCGTTCAAATCCGCGCGCGATTTCCCAATCGGTCACGGCGGCGTCAAACGCTTCTTGTTCCCATTCGGCCGCGCGGGTGTAGTGATCGACGACCGTGTCGCCAAGAGCGGTGCGCAACATGTCTGAGCCGCGCAAGGCCTCGGTGGCGGTGCGCAACGTGGTCGGAATGCTGTCGGCCTCGCCTGTGTAGGCGTCGCCGGTCAATGCCGGGCCCGGTTCGATCTGATCGGCGATGCCTTGCGCGCCGGCGGCCAGCATCGCGGCGATGGCAAGGAATGGGTTCACATCGGCGCCAGGCACGCGGCATTCGACCCGCACACCGGGCGATGTGTCGCCCACCAAACGGAAGGCGGCAGTGCGATTGTCGACCGACCACACCTTGCGCGTGGGTGCGAAGCTGCCCTTTTGAAACCGTTTATAGCTGTTCACGTACGGCGCCAGAAACACCGTTATGTCGCTGGCATAGTGCAACAATCCGCCCAAGTAGTGCCGCCCGGTATCGGACAGGCCAAGTTCTGCGTCGGGGTCATGAAAGGCTGGCGCACCGTCTCGGGTGGTCAGGGACTGGTGCACATGGCTGGCCGAACCGACGCGCCCCGCATCCCATTTGGGCAGGAACGACACCGCCCGCCCTTGTTGCCAGCCGATTTCCTTGGCCGCGTGTTTGGCGATGGTGTGATTTTCCGCTGCCTCAAGCGCGCTGCCATAGCGGATGTTCAGCTCTTCCTGCCCGGCTTCGGCCTCGCCTTTGGAGCCCTCAACCGGGATGCCCGACGCATAAAGCGTGT
Source organism: Sedimentitalea sp. (assembly GCA_045105075.1). Classification (GTDB taxonomy): domain Bacteria; phylum Pseudomonadota; class Alphaproteobacteria; order Rhodobacterales; family Rhodobacteraceae; genus JBGCDD01. The sequence goes on from JBGCDD010000022.1 coordinate 45,657, forward strand.
TGCGCAAAGTGCGCATGACGCCTTCTTCCTTGGTGGTCTGCAGAATGTGGTAGTCTTCGTTGTACCCGCTGATCGGGGTCAGATCGCGATAGCCCTGCGCGCGCATCTGGTCATAGCTTTGTTCAAAGATGAAAAACTCAAGCTCGGTGGCGCAAACCGGGGAAAACCCCATCGCGCCCAGTCGGGCCACCTGGGCCTTGAGCATCGCGCGCGGGGCGTGGGCGATATCGTGATGACCGTGGTGATCCATCACATCACACAGCACAAGGGCCGTACCTTCCAGCCAGGCGGCGCGGCGTAGCGTGCTCAGATCGGGGCGCATCACATAGTCGCCGTACCCGCTTTGCCAGCTGGTGGCGGCAAAGCCCTCGACCGTAAACATCTCAAGATCAGTGGCCAGCAGGTAGTTGCAACAATGGGTTTCACGCCAGGCGTCGTCGACAAAATGCTGCGCCACAAAGCGTTTGCCCATCAGGCGGCCCTGCATGTCGATGATGCAAGCCAGCACAGTGTCGATCTCGCCCGATTGGGTCAGATCGGCCAGTTGGTCGAGGGTCAGGTGTCCGGGCATCTGGGGGTCCTGTTGTTGGCCCGCGCGAACCGGCGCGGGCTTTCAGGTTAGACCAGAGGTTTGCGCAGCGCGATAGGGGCGCGTCGGTTTTTCCACGAACTCTGCAAATTTTAAGCAAATGCGCCGGGACGGAAGCGTTTTGCCCCCGAAGGGGCGGCCTCGTGTCCTAGAATATGAAGTCGTCGACCCCCAAAGTGACAGCGCTCAGCGCGGAGCCATCGGAACTTAGGATCCTGAGCGTTTCCGCGCCCACAACCACTGTCGCCGCTCCATCCGCGCCAAAGCTTAGATCAAAGTCGAGCGGATCGGCTGACCACGCACTGATATCCATCACGTCGCGTCCCGCCTGGAAATCGAGCACAACGTCGAGCGACCCATCCAGATCAAAGACAAAGGTGTCATCGCCCCGGCCGCCGCGCAGGAAGTCGAATCCACTGCCATCGGTCAGCGTGTCGCGCCCGTTGCCGCCGATCAGTCGGTCATCGCCATCGCCGCCTACCAGTGTGTCGCGGTTCTTGCCACCTTTCAGCACATCATTGCCGGTGTCGCCAATCACGACATCATCGCCCGCGCCGCCCGAAATGATGTCTCTTCCGCCCCCACCCCGCATGGTGTCAACGCCGCCATTGCCGCTGAGCATATCAGCACCGCCACCACCGAACATGCGGTCGTCGCCAATGCCACCAACCATCTCATCAGCTTTGGTGCCGCCGCGCATGACATCATCGCCGCGCAAGCCGTATTGCACCGCCGAGAACCCGTTGCCGTCGATGATGTCGTCGCCGCTGGTACCGATCTGGAACGGCTCGTCGAGGCTGGCGATGTCGATCACGCCGTCCACCGTGCCATCAAACCCATCGAGCAGGCGCAATACCTTTGGCCCGCCGGTGATCACATGCGCGCCGACATCACCAGACAGGATCAGATCAGACCAACGGTCGCCATCAAAATCCGCGCCCGACATCGACATCGCAAAGGTGTCGCCCTGCCCGTTGGCCACGAAGGTATAGCCATTGCTGCCGTCGATATCGCCAATGTCAAAACCGCTTTGCAGCCCGGTGCCCGCGACGCCAAAGACCAGATGCGCGCGACCAACATCCTGCGAGAACACCGAATCCGCCACCATGAAGTCATCAACCCCATCGCCGTTGACATCGCCAACGCCGGCCACCGTGCGCCCAAGTCCGACGCCAATGCCGTCATTTTCCACCACAAAGCCCAAAGTGCTGTTGAGATCGCTGGCGCTCAGCTCGGCCGGTATCACCAGATCTATCTCGCCCGGCAAGACCGTATTGCTGCCAAACACCACATAGGCCCGACCCGGCCCGTTGCCGCCCGGCGCGCCAATCAGAACATCATCAACACCGTCGCCGTTCACATCGCCAATCATCGCCACATCGTGCCCGACCCGTTCATCATAGAACGAGCCGGAGAAGGTGAACCCATTGCTGCCGTCCAGATCTTCGGCCGCCACAGCCGGCGCCGTCGATGTGTCGTCGCCAAAGAACACATAGACCTGCCCCACCTTGCCAAAGGCGGTGTAGGTATAAGTGATCCCCGTGCCGTAATTGTAGGTGATGTAGTTGGCGTACCCAGCGGTATAGGTCCGCTGTTCGGTGTAGGTTTCGCCGTTGGTGGTATAACCGGTGTAAGTGTAGGTGTAGGTGTTGGTGACATAGCTGGTGTAAAACCGCGTATAGCTGTCATAGCGCACGTAGGTGTAGATATAAGTGCCTTCAGCATCCGCAGCGCCCACGGCAATATCGCCAAAGCCATCACCGTTGATGTCCGTTCCGCCCGACAGCACCAGACCAAAGCCGCTGTCGATCTGGTCGGTGGTCAGCATCACGCCAACCCCTGAGCCAAGCGCGTCGGTGTCGATCGATTCTGCGGTCGAATCGTCATCGCCGAACAGGATAAACACCTGTCCTTGCCCTGTGTCAGCCGTATCCGCCGACCCAAAGGCCACATCGTCGATGCCGTCGCCATTGAAATCGCTGACCCCGGTGACCGCCGAGCCCAGCGCGTCTGCTTCGGTTTGGCCAACGATATTGAGCGTTTCGGGGCTAAACCCATCGACATCCACGTTGGCGGGCGCTGTATCGGTGCCAAAGATCACATAAGCGGAACCCGTTTCGGGCCGCACGCCTGTGTAGGTGTAGGTGATCGCCGTACCATAATAGTAGGAATAGAAATTTGTGTACCCAGCGGTGTAGGTGCGCTGTTCGGTGTAGGCTTCGCCGTTGGTGGTGTAGCCGGTGTAGGTATAGGTATATGTGTTGGTGATATAGCTGGAATAAAACCGCGTGTAGCCATCGTAGCGCACGTAGGTGTATTCGTACTGCCCGTCCGCATTGGGCGCGCCAACCACCAGATCATCAAACCCGTCGCCGTTGAGATCACCCGCGGCGGCCACCGAGAACCCCAACATCGACTCCGGTTGAGAACTGGCGATTTCGAACCCATGCTCGCCATCAAGTGTGGTCAGGTCGTTGATCGCCGGAAAGCCGTCTTCGCCGCCATAGATCAGATACGCAATGCCGTTGCCAGTGTAAGCCGTGGGCGCACCGACAACAAAATCAGCGATGCCGTCACCGTTGAAATCACCCGCCTGCGACACCTGAAACGCGGCTGGCAGATCTCCGTTTCCAAAAACAGCTGACGCACTGGACATATCTGTCCCCAATCATAAAAAATTAATCAATTGCCGAAACGTTAGCACTGACCTAAGCAAATCGCCAAGCCAATAGTCCGATCTGATTTTATGAGATCGGCGCCAATCCGCCGATAAAGGAGCGTGCCATGAGTTATGATGACAAAGCCTATGCCCCAGCGTCGGCCCCGGCACGCGCACCGGAGGGACCGCTGCAAGTCTTTGAATCTGAAGGGTTTGCGCCGTGGTTGGCGGCCAATAATGCGTCGCTGTCCTTTACCACCTATCAGGCTGGCAAGATCGTTTTTGTCGGGGCGAACGCGCAGAACCGAATTTCCATTTTTGAGCGTAGTTTTCCGCGCTGTATGGGGCTGGGCCCGGTGGGAAACACGATCTGGATGAGCTCACTGTTTCAACTTTGGCGGATGGAAAATTTCCTGGATCCCGGCAAAATGGTCGATGGCTATGACGCGGTTTTTGTGCCGGTCAACGGCCACACGACTGGCGAAATTGACGTGCACGACATCGCTCAGGGGCCTGACGGACGCCCGGTCTTTGTGGCCACACGGGTCAATTGCATCGCCACGCTGGATGATCGCCACAGCTTTGTGCCGATCTGGAAACCTCCGTTTATCGACAAAATCATCGCCGAGGATCGCTGCCATTTGAACGGTGCAGCCTTTGTGGACGGGGCAGCGCAATTCGTCACCTGTGTGGCGATGACCAATGTGCAACGCGGCTGGTCGGACCGGCGCCGCGATGGCGGCACGGTGCTGTCGGTGCCATCGGGCGAAATTGTGGTGACGGGCCTGTCGATGCCGCACTCGCCGCGTCTGTACGATGGCAAACTCTGGCTGATCCAGTCCGGGACCGGGGAATTTGGTTATGTCGATCAGGACGCCGGGCGGTTTGTTCCGGTCTGTGATCTGCCGGGCTTTTCACGCGGGTTGGCGTTTTTGGACGGGCATGCGGTCATTGGTGTGTCGCGCCCACGAAAAGACAAGACATTTGAAGGGCTTGAACTGGATAATCGTTTGGGAGCGCGCGGTCAGGATCCGATCTGCGCGATCCTTGCGGTCAACCTTGAGACAGGAAAGATCTCCCATATGTTGCAAATGAAAGGCGCTGTGCAAGAGCTCTATGACGTCGCCGTTCTGCCGGGTATCCGCCGCCCCATGGCGCTGGGGTTCATGGCCGATGACATCCGGTATTCGCTGCGTCCGGGGCCAATGGCATGAGCCGCTTGGTGATCCACGTTGGCGATTGCAAATCCGGCAGCACAGCAATTCAATCCGTGTTACAGGCTGGCAGCTATCAGAGCGAAACGCCGATTTTGTACCCCGATGCTGGGCGGCGCGGCGCGCTCAACCACCACCGCTTGTCAAATGCGCTGTTTATGGCGCAAGCCAAGCAATGGCAGGCCCGCGCGTGGGGCGCCTTGGCGAAAGAAGTCACCGACAGCGATCAATTGGCGGTGATCTCTTCGGAACGGTTCGAATTCGCAGAGCCCAACGTGTTGCGCGATGTGCTGCGCCAGCATTTCGACCCGCTGCCCGACCTGCACATCATTGCCTATGTGCGCCCGCATCTCGAACGCTGCGTGTCAGGCTATGCGCAGAACGTCAAACAGGGGATTTTCGAAAGCTCGATGAGCGCATTCATCGACAAAATGGCGTCCGAGCGGCGGTTTCACTATGCCCCCCGGCTGGCACGCTGGCGCTCGGTATTTGAAGACATGCGCGTCGATATTCGCCCGATGATCCGCGACCAGTTGACCGGGGGCTGTGTGGTGCAGGACTTTTTGACCCTGATCACCGGCGCACCCGCGACAGTAAACGAGATCCCGATGGCCAACAGCGCGCCCTCGGCCCCGGCGCTGGATCTGTTGCGCCAACTTTGGCAGGCCGCCGGGCCCGAGCGGGATGGCAAAACCTCGCCCAACGCCGCAGCATTGACCCAGTTTGGCCGGTCACTCGAGACCAGCGATCCGTTTGGGGGCGAAAAACTGCGCCTGACCGGCCCCGAGGCAACCATTGCGCAAACGCATTTTGCCGAGGACGCGCGCGCCTGTGATGTTCAGATATTTGGCCGCCCCGTGCTTGGCCCGGCGCTGGCGGCTACGGTGGGCGCTGCCCCGAACACCGCCGAGCCAACCACGGCGAACCCCGAGGCAGTCGCCGTCGCGACGCTTTGGATGCAAACGACGGCGCAGATGCTACAGGCGCGTGCGACAAAACCAAAAGGGCGCTCGCCCAATACGGCGCAGTGGCGCGGGGTCCAGAAATAGGCGCTAACGTCCGGCGCGGGCATCAATCCGATCAACCCAATTGCGATACCAGAAATCCGCCAACGTCAGAAAATGCGGGCGATGGCCAAAGTGCATCCAGTGCCGGCGTAGAGCGGTCGCATTATAGGGCGTGGCCGCGCGCGCATCCCCCAGCGCCAGGTAGGCCGCCTTGGCCCCCAGATAAGGCGCCATCACCGTGCCCGAGCCGGAAAACCCCATGGCATATTGCATTCCGTTGTGGGTGCCGACCTGCGGCATGTGCGAAAAACTATAGCCGGTGTTGCCGGTCCAGGCATGGCTGACTTTGGTGTCTTTCAAATCGGGCCAAATCTCGCACATGGTGGCAAAAAGGCGCTTGGCGGCCTGTTCGGGCGGCAGCTGGCGCATTGAGGCGCGCCCACCAAACAGGATACGTTTGCCATCGGGCGACAGGCGATAATAGGAATGGCGCGCGCGGGTTTCCACCATCATCCGCCGCCCCGGCACCAGATGCCCCAACAGGTTTGACGGCAATTCTTCGGTGGCAATCAGGTAGCTGGGCAGCGGAAACACCCGTGCGCTGTGCCAGTTGAAAGCGCGCGGCGTATAGCCGTTGGTGGCCAGAATGACTTTGTCGGCGCGGATCTTGCGTTGCGGCGTGTCCAGTTCGAACACCGCACCATCGCGCGCCACACGCGTCACCGGGCACTCCCCCACAACCGCAATACCGCGCCGGGCCGCCGCCGCCATCAGCCCCGCGTGGAATTTGGCCGGGTGGATTGCGCAGTGATCCTCAAAAACCAGCCCGCCGAAATAGCGCTCGGTTGTGATGTCCTGGGCCAGATCCTCGCGGCTGCGCACAGTGATTTTGACATCGCTTTTGGTCGACACATCCTGCGCCAGTCGTTTTTGGTTTTCGAACTGCACTTTGCTCCACGCCAATTGGATCCGCCCGGTTTGCTGGAAATCGCAATTGATCTCCTCGCGCGTGATCAGATCGCGCACCCAGTTGATCGCGGGTGTGGCTTCGGCAAACAACGCGTCGGCGGTCTCGGCGCCAAAGGCTTTGGCCAGCGCCGACCACCCCAACCGCGGATGCGCGCCAAACATACCACCATTGCGGCTGGAGGCCCCGGCCCCAGGCACACCGGCATCCAAAACCACCACACGCGCGCCCGCATCCGCCGCCACCAATGCAGCGGACAGGCCGGTGTAACCGGCGCCAATAATAGCAACATCTGCGCGCTCGGGCGCCACATCGGATGTGTTTTGCGGCGTCGCTTCGGCCCACCAATAAGGTGTTCCGGGGGCGGCCTCGTCAGTAAAATTTATCACAACGGCTCTCTTTTTCAGGCACCATTTCGGCAGAGTTTGCGATCACGCGCCCTTTGTCACGCACAGGGTCGCGCGAATCCGACGTCTGGGGCGATGATCGCAGTCTGTGCCTAAAGCGGTTGCGTCTCAAGCAGGCCAGCGGCGTGATCCATCAAAAACTGGGCGGAAATTGGCCCCGTTGCCGCCCCCATCACCCGCGCGTTGCTGCCCACTTGCCCGGCCTCGATTTGCGGCACAATCAGACCGCGTAAATCACCCGTGGACAGCGCCAGACGGGTGCGCGTCACCAAGTCCTCTTTCACAACCAAAGGCAGAGCGCCATCGATCACAACCGCCTCGAAATCGATCACCGCGCAGGCCGCCAATGCAGCGCGGGCCAGATGCTCGGCCGTGTCAGAAATCCATGGCGTGACAAGGTGCTGGACACGGGACCAGTCATAAGGTTGGGTCCACAATTGCGCAGGATCCAGCCCGTTTGCCACCAGCGTCGCCTCGAGCCGATGGATCGAGGCCGCATCAATCAACTGACCATGATCGCCGGTTCCTGGCAACGAGCCAAAAGCGCCGGCGTTGCCCTGCTGACCCTCGTGAACCGCATGGTTGAGCACAACGCCACCGCCGACAAACGCCCCGACAAACAGGTAAGCATAGTCGCGAAACAACTTGCCCTGCCCAAACACATGTTCGGCGCGACAAGCGGCAGTGGCATCGTTGGTCATGACCACAGGCAGGTCGGTAAAACTTGCGATTTCAGATTGCATATCAATATCTTGCCAAGAGCGGAAATCGCTTTCCGGGGCACCAACCAAATCGTGCCAATTCCATAATTCCGACGGCGCTGCCACGCCCAGACCACACACACGCGCGCGTTGTTCTGGCTCGAGCGCTTCCAAAAGCTGGTGCAAACCCTGTTGCAAAAAGCCAAACACCGTGTCGGGCATCGGGTAGGCATAGGTCTGGCGCAACTGGTCGCGGATCCGCCCGCGCATGTCCATAATGGCCAGGTCTGCACTGCGCCGTCCGATCTTGAGTCCGATGGACAACACACCGTTCTGTGCGATCTCGACCGGCGTTGAGGGCTTGCCGACTTTGCCTTTGACCGGATCACCCCGCTGCGTCAGACCGTCGTTTTCCAGCTTGCGCAAAATCACCGACACCGTTTGCGCCGACAGGCCGGTGCGCCGCGCAATATCACTACCCGGTAAAGCTGAGTTGCGCTGGATAAGCGACAGGATCAAACGCTCATTGTACGCGCGCACACCGCTTTGATTGATGCCGCCGCTGATATGGCGTGCGCCGTTGCCCTTCATGAGTCGTCCCTTTGTGTTGCGCTCGTTGTGTGGCGCATAATAAATCATGTTAGTTTACGAATTGACAGGTTGGCGAGAATCGCGCTTCATAGAGCTGTTGGGGCGCGCGGCGATGCCGTTGGGTCGATCAAAAACGTCTGGGAGGACATCATGAAGAGATTGCTAATGGGGTCAACACTTGCCCTTTGTGCCATGGCCGGTAGCGCTTGGGCGGGTGGACACGAGATCAGCGCTTGTTTGATCACCAAAACCGACACCAATCCGTTTTTCGTGAAAATGAAAGAAGGCGCCACGGCCAAAGCCGCCGAACTGGGCGTCAGCCTAAAAACATTCGCAGGTAAGGTCGACGGCGATCACGAAACCCAAGTGGCCGCGATTGAAACCTGCATCGCAGATGGCGCCAAGGGCATTTTGCTGACCGCGTCTGACACGTCTTCCATCGTGCCAGCGGTGATGCAGGCGCGCGAGGCCGGACTGGTTGTGATTGCGCTGGACACACCTTTGTCGCCAATTGACGCAGCAGATGCGACCTTTGCCACTGACAATTTTCTGGCCGGTGAGCTGATCGGCAAATGGGCCGCCGCGGCGCTGGGTGAAGATGCGGCAAATGCCAAAATCGCCATGCTGGATCTGGCCGTCAGTCAACCCACTGTCGGCGTGCTGCGCGATCAGGGGTTCCTGCAAGGCTTTGGCATCGAGCTGGGCGATCCCAACAAATGGGGCGATGAGGACGACGCGCGCATCGTTGGCAATGACGTCACCCAAGGCAACGAAGAAGGCGGGCGGCGCGCAATGGAGAACCTGTTGGCCAAGGATCCGATGATCAACGTGGTCTACACCATCAACGAACCGGCGGCGGCAGGTGCTTATGAGGCGCTGAAGTCCATTGGCCGCGAAAACGATGTGTTGATCGTGTCGGTCGACGGCGGCTGTCCCGGCGTGGCCAACATCAAAGATGGCATCATCGGTGCGACATCGCAGCAATATCCGCTGCTGATGGCCTCGCTTGGGATTCAGGCGATTGCGGACTGGGCCAAGGACGGCACCAAACCGGCGCCCACCCCCGGCAAGGATTTCTTTGACACCGGTGTTGCGCTGGTGACCGACCAACCTGCGCCAGGCGTCGAGTCCATCGACACAACCGAAGGCACCAACCTCTGCTGGGGCTAAGCTTTCCGGACGTTTCCCGGCAAACGCTCCAGCGGACCGTTTGAGGGTGGTGCGGGCGGAGCCCTGGCCGGTTGTGTCTTGAGACAACCGCACGGATAAGCCGCCGAAGCAACAACAGGGCCACTCAAGGCCCTGTTATTCCACCGAATCCAGCCAGCTTTCGGTGATCTGAGTGTCCAAGGGAAGGACCCCGCGATGCCACCTTCTGACGATTTCGAACGTGGCGTTGAAGGGGCCAGCGACCGCGTCGCGTCCTTCGAAGATCCGCAATCGGGCCTGTTCGGCCGCTTCCATCACGCCCTTCATACCACGCCGGCATTGGTGCCGATGATCGTGCTGATCGCAGCCGTGGTGATTTTTGGACTGCTGCTGGGCTCCAAGTTCTTCTCTCCTTTCGCAATGACGTTGATCCTGCAACAGGTGCAGATCGTCGGCATCGTCGCCGCTGCGCAATCGCTGGTGATCCTGACCGCGGGCATTGATTTGTCCGTGGGGGCGATCGCGGTGATCAGCTCGGTTGTGATGGGGCAATTCACCTTCCGCTATGGGCTGCCCGTGGAAATTTCGGTGCTGTGCGGTTTGGCGGTGGGTACGGCGATTGGCTCACTGAATGGATGGCTGATCGCGGTCATGAAGCTGCCGCCGTTCATCGTGACGTTGGGGATGTGGCAGATCGTGCTGGCGGCACATTTTCTGTACTCAGCCAACGAAACCATCCGCAGCCAGGACATCGCCGCCAACGCGCCCTTGCTGCAATTCCTTGGAAACAAATTCAAAATTGGCGGCGCTGTGTTCACCTTTGGCGTTGTGTTTCTGGTGCTGCTTGTGGCTGTGCTGGCCTATGTGTTGCGCCACACGGCCTGGGGGCGTCATGTTTACGCAGTGGGCGATGACCCCGAAGCCGCAGCGCTGTCGGGCGTCAATGTCAAGCGCACGCTGATTTCGGTTTACGCGCTGGCCGGGCTGATTTGTGCCTTTGCCGGGTGGGCGTTGATCGGGCGGATCGGCTCGGTGTCGCCAACATCGGGGCAGTTGTTGAACATCGAGAGCATCACCGCCGTGGTGATCGGCGGAATTTCCCTGTTCGGCGGGCGTGGCTCGATCCTGGGCACGTTCTTTGGCGCGTTGATTGTGGGCGTGTTCACGCTGGGCCTGCGCCTTGCCGGAGCCGATGCGCAATGGACGTTTCTGCTGATCGGCGCGCTGATCATCGCCGCTGTCGCCGTCGACCAGTGGATCAGAAAGGTGGCCGCGTGATGGAGCCGATCCTGCAAGGGCGCAATCTGGTCAAGCGCTATGGCCGTGTCACCGCGTTGGATCATTGCGATTTTGAGCTGATGCCGGGCGAAATTCTAGCGGTGATCGGCGACAATGGCGCCGGCAAATCAACCTTGATCAAAGCCGTTTCAGGCGCAGTGATCCCGGATGAGGGCGAGGTCACACTAGAGGGCAAACCGGTGCGTTTTGCCTCACCGATAGAGGCGCGCGAGGCAGGAATTGAGACGGTTTATCAAACCCTTGCCATGTCGCCCGCGTTGTCGATTGCAGACAATATGTTCATGGGGCGCGAGCTGCGCAAGCCCGGGTTTCGCGGCAAAATCTTGCGCCAGTTGGACCGCAAAGCCATGGAGACCTTTGCCCGTGACAAGCTGAGCGAGCTGGGCCTGATGACCATTCAGAACATCAACCAAGCGGTCGAAACCTTGTCAGGCGGGCAACGTCAGGGCGTGGCCGTGGCGCGGGCGGCGGCGTTTGGATCAAAGGTGATCATCCTTGATGAACCCACCGCCGCGCTTGGGGTCAAGGAAAGCCGCCGCGTGCTCGAGCTGATCCAGGACGTCAAGGCGCGCGGCATTCCGATCATTTTGATCAGCCACAACATGCCGCATGTGTTTGAGTTGGCCGACCGGATCCACATTCACCGCCTGGGCAAACGCCTGACCGTGATCAAACCACAGGATCATTCGATGTCGGATGCGGTGGCGTTCATGACCGGTGCCGCAGAGCCGCCAAAATGATGCGGTTTGAGGATGTGGTGGCCAAGGTCCACGCCGCTCCGGCGCGCGGACGGCGCAAGCTGGTCGCGCTTGCGGGCCCTCCTGCCAGCGGGAAATCAACGCTGGCAAAACGGCTGTGTGCGGCCCTTGGTGCTCAAACCGCTTTGGTTGAAATGGACGGTTTTCATCTGGACAATCGCCAGCTTGATCGGCTGGGTTTGCGCGCCCAAAAAGGCGCCCCTGACACCTTTGATGTGGGCGGTTTTACCCGTTTGGTGGCCGCTTTGCAGACGGAACAGGACATCTATGTGCCGCTGTTTGATCGCGCCCAGGATTGCGCGATTGCCGGGGCGGGTTTGGTGGCGCAGGACTGCAAAATTGTGGTGCTTGAGGGAAATTACCTGCTGTTTGATGCCCCCGGCTGGCGCGATCTGGCGCCGCTTTGGGATGTGTCGGTGCGCCTTGACCCCAATGACGCGACCCTGCGCGCGCGATTGTTGGCGCGTTGGTTGGCCCATGGTTTAAGCCCGGCCGATGCGCAGGCGCGCGCAGATGGAAATGACATGGCCAACGCGGCTCGGATCAAGGCAGCCGCCTTGCCAGCGACGTTTGCAATGAGTGAGGAAGTGATATGATTTTGTGTTGCGGTGAAGCGTTGGTGGACATGATCCCGGCTGAAACAACAAACGGGGCGACCGGCTTTGTGCCGCATGTGGGCGGCTCGGTTTTGAACACGGCGGTGGCGCTGGGGCGGCTGGGATCAAAGGTGGATCTGATGACCGGGTTGTCTTCGGATCAGTTTGGTCAACGCATCGAAGCCGCGCTGAGCGCCAGCAATGTCGGCGCGACGTTGAGTGTGCGCAGCGCGCGCCCCACCACTTTGGCCTTCGTGCATCTGGTGGACAGGCACGCAACCTACAATTTCTACGATGAAAATTCAGCGCTCAGTGGGATAGTGGCTGATGATCTGCCCGCCCTGCCTGATGCGCTGAAAGCTGCGTTTTTTGGTGGTATCAGCCTGTGCAACGCGCCTTTGGGCGACGCGCTGGCCGATCTGGCGGCGCAATGCGCGGGCGCCACAACCGTGATGTACGACCCCAACATACGTCCCGGATTTGCCCATAATGAAGCCGCCTATCGCGACCGGTTGACGGCGATGATCGGGCACGCGGACATCATCAAGGTCAGTCAGGATGATCTGGATTGGTTGCTGCCCGGTGCCGATGCCAGCACCCTGATCGAGATGGGCGCGGGCCTGGTTTTGTTGACATCGGGCAGTGAAGGCGCGCAAGCTTGGCATCGCAACGGGGCCACAGCCCGGGTAGGTTCGGTGCCGGTTGATGTGATCGACACGGTTGGCGCAGGCGATACCTTCAACGCCGGTGTGCTGCACCGCGCCGACGCTTTGGGTCTGCTGGATCCCACCGCGCGCGAGGCGATGACATCCGAGCACTTGCACGATCTGCTCAGTTTCGGGGCGCGCGCGGCCGCGATCACAGTGTCGCGCGCCGGGGCCAATCCGCCCTGGGCGTCGGACCTTTAACGCGATGTTACGCTCGCAGGTGAATGAGATTTTGGCCGAAAGCGCACAGTTTATCGCTTCGTTCGGGATGGTCCTGCCACCCTTTGCCACCTATCGCCCCGATCAGATCCGCGCACCCGAAGCGGCGCTGATCCGCGACCGGCGGCTGGGCTGGGACATCACCGATTATGGGCAAGGGCGCTTTGCGGATCTGGGGTTGGTGCTGTTCACCACGCGCAACGGGCAACTCTCGGACCTCAGCGCCGGGCGCGGTATGCTTTATGCGGAAAAGGTGATGATCTCGCGCGTAGCACAGATTTCACCGATGCACCGCCATGTGCTGAAAACCGAAGATATCATCAACCGCGGTGGCGGCGATCTGGTGCTTGAGCTGTTTATGGCCGACCCGGACGGCGGCATTGACCGCGCCGCGACTGTTACAACCCTGTCGGATGGCGTGGCGGTGACCCTGCCCGCCGGCGGCCATTTGCGCCTTAGCCCGGGCCAGAGCGTGACCCTGCATCCAAATGTCTGGCATGCGTTCTGGGCCGAGCGTGCCGATTGCATGATCTGTGAAGTGTCCACCGTGAACGATGATGAGACCGACAATCTGTTCGAACAGCCCATCGGGCGGTTTTCCACGCTCACCGAAGATTGCGCGCCAACCCATTTGCTGGTGTCCGATTACGGCAGCTGACGCACCGCACGCTGTTCTTCGGTTTCAAGCACGGCCCAGGTGGGATCATCGCCCGAGGCAGGAAGCTCTTCGTGTTTGACGTGGCGATGAATGTGGGCTTTGGCGATGAAATTCGCGGTGATCGGCGCCGTCAGCAGCAAGAACAGCGTGATCAGCAATTCGTGAAGCGACAGTTTGCCCTCAACCGCGACGGAATGCAGGATCGAGGCGATCAGCACGCCACCGACTCCAAGCGTGGTCGCCTTGGTCGGCGCATGCAGGCGCGACATCGGATCGCCCAGCTTGATCAGCCCGAACGAGCCGACAAGGCCAAAGATGCCACCAAAAACCAGGCAAACAATGATCAGGATTTCAAGAATATCACCCATCTTGCGCCCCTATTCGATGATGTTGCCGCGCAGCATAAAGCGCGCATAGGCCACGGTTGACACAAAGCCAAGCATGGCAATGATCATTGTCGATTCAAACAGAATTTCCGAGCCAACGGCCAGCCCATACAGCACCACCAGCGCGATGGTGTTGATCACCATCGTGTCCAGCGCCAACACGCGGTCGCCGACCCCTTCGGCGGTGATGATGACCCAGAGGTTCATCAGCAAACCCAAGGCGAAACAGGTGAACGCAAAGTAGATCGCGTAGATCATCATTCGAAAATCTCCTTGAGACGACGCTCATAGCGCTGCTTGATTTCGTCGCGCACGGCTTCGGGATCGGGCGCATCCAGACAATGAACCAGCAGGTTGTGCCCCTCGCAGGACAGATCACTGGTGACAGTGCCCGGCGTCATGGTGATCGTGCCCGCCAGAACGGTGATCGCCTCGGGGGTGCGCAAGTCCAGCGGAACGCAAACCCAAGCGGGTTTCAATGTGGCGCGGGTTTTGAACAAAATGGCGTAAGCGACAACAATATTGGCCACCACAATATCCCAGAGCACGATCAGAATGTATTCCAACACCTTGAACGGGCTGCGCAATTTGGGACGGTTGGGCCAGTAAGGGCTGGTGACAATCGGGATCACCGTGCCCAGAAAAAAGCCAAAGACCAGCGAATTGGTGGAAAAGCGATTGACCAGCAGCAGCCAGACCAAAGTCAGCAAAACGGTCAGCAACGGATGCGGGAACAGGCGGCGCGCAAAGCTCATGATCCGTTCCTTTTCAGCACGGCGTCAATGTAATCGGACGGTGTGAACAGCTGTTTGGACGTCGCCATGGCGTAATCCATCATCGGTCCGGCAAAGAGGGTCAGCGCGATCAGCATGGCGAACATGCCAAACACCGCCACCACCGGCAACAGCGGCGCGGTGACTGCGTCGTCGTTTTCTTCGGCGTCGCCGGGGCCATCCGGTCCCGCCTGATAAGCTTTCCAGAATACCAGACTGCCGGCGCGGGCCAATCCCAGGATGATCAGCAGCGAGGTCAGCAAAATCACGCTCCAGATCAGGGCCGCGTTCGAGGCCCCGCGCGCCGCGTCCAGCACCAACAACTTGCCCAGGAACCCCGACAAAGGCGGCATGCCAGCCATCGCAATCGCTGCGCCGAAAAACAACGCCGCGATCAGCCCATTTTGTGCCATGGGCTGCGCCACGGCAATTGCATCGCCTCGGCGTTCGGTGATCAGATCGGCCACCAGGAACATCATCGCCGTGGCCAGCGTGGAATGCACGATATAATAGAGCGCCGCGCTGGTGGCCTGTTCTTCGAACAAGGCAATGGCAACCAGCAATGTGCCCATCGACGCGATGGCGGCAAAGGCCACCAAACGGCCAATCTGACGCGCCCCCAAAATCCCAATCGAACCAACGGCCAGGGTCAGCAAAGCGGCCGGCAGCAGCCACGCGCCGATCAGCCCTTGGGACAGTTCAAGTTCGGGCGGGAACACCAGCGTGTACATGCGGATGATCGCATAGGCGCCCACTTTGGTCATGATCGCAAACAGTGCCGCCACCGGAGCCGGCGCCAGCGCATAACTGTTGGGAAGCCAGAAATGCAGCGGTAACACGGCGGCCTTGATCGCAAAAACCAGCAACAACAGCACCGCGCCAACCCGGATCAGAGCGGTTTCTTCGGGCGGCAATTCCGCCACGCGCACCGCCAGATCAGCCATGTTAAGCGTGCCGGTCACACCGTAAAGCACACCAAGCGCAAACAGAAACAGGGTCGAGCCAAGCAGGTTGTACACCACATATTGCACACCCGCACGCAGCCGTTGGGTGCCGCCACCGTGGATCATCAGACCATAGGAGGCGATCAGCAGCACCTCAAAGAACACAAACAGGTTAAAGGCGTCACCGGTCAGGAACGCGCCCAAAATGCCCATCAGCTGAAACTGAAACAGCGGGTGGAAATGCTGGCCGCGTTCGTCCCAGCCTGACCAGATCGCATAGAGCAACACAACCAAAGCCAGCACCGTGGTCAGCACCACCATCAGCGCCGCCAATCGATCCAGCACCAGCACGATGCCAAAGGGCGCGGGCCAATCCCCCAATTCGTAAACGGCTATCTCACCCGAGCTGGCCTGCGCCATCATCACACAGGCCAAACCAGTCATCGCAAGCATCGAGGCAAGCGAGAATACACGTTGCAGGTTAATGTGATAGCGCAACACCATCAGCATGAATGGTGCCACCAGCGCAGGCAGCAAAATCGGCAGGACGACCAGATGGCTCATGCGTCCTCTCCTGTGTCGTCGTTCATATCGATGCGGTCATCTTGTGCCGACAAATAGGCGCTGAGCGCGATCATCACGATCACCGCGGTCATGCCGAACGAAATCACGATGGCTGTCAGAACCAGGGCCTGCGGCAGCGGATCGGAATAGCTTTCGGCGTATTTTGTCAGGATCGGTGGCAGGTTTTGCGACAAACGGCCGGCGGAAAATAGGAACAGATTCACCGCATAGGCCAGCAGTGACAGCCCCAGGATAACCGGGAACGTGCGCTGGCGCAGCACCAGGTACACACCGCTCGCGGTCAGAACACCCACGCCGGTGGCCAAAAGAAGCTCCATCTCAGACCTCCTTTCCAGTTGGGCGCGGGTCGTCGCGCTCGGGGTTGATGTCCATCGGATATTCGCTCTCGCTATTGGGTTGCCAGGCGAAGCGGGCCAGACTTTCCAGAGCCAACAAGACCGCGCCCACAACGGCCAGGAACACGCCAAGGTCAAACAGGGCGGCTGTGGCCAATTCGAACTCTTCGAACCCCGGCAATTTGAAATAGCCAAAAGCGCTGGTCAGGAACGGCATGTCGTTGAACCACGCACCGATCCCGGTGATGGCCGCGATCAACACGCCAGATCCGATGATGGCGTGATAGGGATAGCGTTGCCGCGCCGAGGCCCAGCCAAATCCGCTCGCCATGTATTGCATCACCAGCGCAATGGCGGCGATCAGGCCAGCGATGAAACCTCCGCCCGGCAGATTGTGGCCGCGGAAAAAGATATAGGCCGCCACCATCAGGGCAATCGGCATCATCACCCGCGTGGCAACCACCATCATCAGCGGATGCGCATCGCCTGCAACCGGTTGATCCGGCTCGCGGTTCAGCAGGCGCGCACGCACGTTGCTGTTCAGGATCGACTCGGTGATGGCAAAGATAACGATGGCCGCAATGCCCAGCACAATGATTTCGCCAAACGTGTCAAAGCCTCGGAAATCCACCAGAATGACGTTCACCACATTGGTGCCCCCGCCCCCGGTTTTGGAATTGGCCAGAGGGAATTCCGAGATCGACGGCTCGGAGAACCCGCGGGTCATCATCGCATACATCAAGCCCGTTACGCCCAGCCCCGCACCAATCGACAGCACAACGTCGCGGGTGCGCCGCCCCACGGTGCTTTCGATCGGCGATTGTTTGGGCATGAAGTTCAGCGCCAGCAACAGCAAGATGATCGTGACCACTTCGACAGAAATCTGGGTCAGCGCCAGATCGGGCGCTGAAAACACGTTGAATGTCATAGACACCACCAAACCAACCACGCCGATCAAAACCAGTGACAACAGGCGATTGCGGTGAAAGGCCACCACGCACAAGGTCGAGCCGACCAGCAGCACCCAGCCAATCGCCGGCACCGGCGTGATGGGCAGATGCGCACGGGTTTGTTCGCCCATGGTGCCGCCCAGATAAGCATAGCCGGACAATCCAAGCGTGAAGACCAGGAAGATCGCCGCGTATTTGCTGATCGCGCCGTCATGCAGCCGGTCCGTGATCGCGCGCGTCAGCGCCGTCAGCCGCGCCATCATTGCATCGAAAATGTCCTTGGCCTCGGGGCGGCGCGCGGCCAGCCAGGCGCGATCAAGCGGTGCGTGCATTCGCAGCAGAATGAAGCCACCGACAACCGCGATGATTGACATAAACAGCGCCGTGTTCACCCCGTGCCAGAGTTTCAGCGAATAATAGGGCAATTTGTCATTGATCACCGCGCTCGACGCGCTGGCCACCAGATCACCCACCATCGTCACCGGGAACAGGCCGATCAGCACCACCAGCGTGACCAACACTGCCGGCGGCAGCCACAAACCGGGACCGGGATCATGCGGATGGGCCGGATAATCATCGCGTTTGGGCCCCAGAAACACATGGCCGACATAGCGAAACGAATAGGCCGCCGAAAACAGCGCGCCGACGGTGGCCAGAACCATGAACACATAGGGATTGCTCAGCCAGTTGGTGTGCGAGGCCTCATGCAGCATCATTTCCTTGGACAAAAATCCGTTCAGCGGCGGAATGCCTGCCATCGACAAAGACGCAACCGTAGCCAGCACGAACGTGATCGGCATCAGCGTGCGCAAACCGCCCAAGCGCTTGATATCGCGAGTTTTGGTTTCGTGATCAATGATGCCCGCGCTCATGAACAACGCGGCTTTGAACGTGGCGTGATTGATGATGTGAAACACCGCAACAACAGCCGCAGCTTTGGTGCCAAAGCCCAAAAGCATAGTGATCAGACCCAGATGGCTGACCGTGGAAAACGCCAGCAACCCCTTCAGATCATCTTTGAACAGCGCAATCACAGCCGCCATCACCATAGTGATCAGACCCGTTGTGGCGACGATGTAAAACCATGCATCAGTGCCGGCCAGAACCGGCCACATACGCGCCATCAGGAACAATCCGGCCTTCACCATCGTGGCGGAGTGCAGATAGGCCGACACCGGCGTCGGCGCGGCCATCGCGTGCGGCAGCCAGAAGTGGAACGGGAACTGCGCGGACTTCGTAAAACAGCCCAGCAAAATAAGGATCAGCGCCGGCAGATACAGTGGGCTGGCCTGAATAAGCTCTTTGTTTTCAAGGATCACCGTCAGATCGTAGCTGCCGACGATATTGCCGATGATCAGCATGCCCCCGATCAACGCCAGTCCGCCCGCGCCGGTCACCGCCAGCGCCATACGCGCGCCTTGTCGGCCCTCGGGCAGGTGCTTCCAGTAGCCGATGAGCAGGAAGGACGACAGCGAGGTCAGCTCCCAGAAAATCACCAAAAGCAGAATGTTATCGGACAAAACGATGCCCACCATCGCGCCCTGAAACAGCAGCAAATAGGTGTAGAACTGGCCCATCGGGTCTTCGCGTGACAAATAGAACCGCGCATAGATGATGATCAGCAGACCGATGCCCAAAATCAACGTGGCAAACAGCAGACCCAGCCCATCAAGGAAGAAATTGGCGTTCAGTCCCAGCATCGGCAGCCAGTCAAAGCGCGCGGTGATGACTTCGCCGCGCAGCACCGCTGGCGCATTGACCAACAGCCCGATCAGCGCTGTCAAAGTGACGGTGCCCGCCGCAACCGCCGAGGCGGTGCGTCCCGCCTGAATCAATAGCGCTGGGAAAACCGCACCCAGAAAGGGAAGGGCTGCAATCAGAAACAGGGACAAAGGGCAATCTCCGTACGTTCAGCGCCAAATTCAATGCATACGTGCCTAGCCAAATTTTCCGGACTGTCCAGCCCTTCCATCTGTCTTGGGCACCCGGCACCGTGCGCGGGGTGTGCGCAATTCACAAGTAGGGGGCTTGGCGAATTTTTCCAAGGGTTTTAGTCGACTTATTTCAGGCAATGGCCCCAAGCTCTGACAGCTTGTTGATCATACCTGTGAAAATCGGGGGCGCGCGGGGCGTCTCGGCGTGATAATCACAAGAGGCAAAGCAGGAGAAACGCGATGGCAGATCATCCCTCATCCGCGCCATTGATCACGCGGCGCCGTCTTTTGGGCCTGGGCGTGGTTGCGATAGCGTCGGGTTATGTCGGCTGGCGGCAACTGACGGCCGCCCCGCTGTATGCCGGTGGCAGCCTTGAGGTTCGCGCGGCGCATAAAAGTGTGACGTCGGGCGATGTTATGTTGATCGACATCCGCCGTCCGGATGAATGGAAACGCACCGGCACACCGCAAGGCGCGCACTTGCTGGACATGCGGCGCGAAGATTTTGCCAGTGTTTTGACCGAAATCGCGGCGGGCGATACAGATCGGCCCATCGCGTTGATCTGCGCGCGCGGCGTGCGCTCGGCGCGCACCAGTTTGCGTCTCAGCGCGGCGGGGTTCACCAATATCATAGACGTGCCCGAAGGCATGCTGGGCTCGCGCGCGGGCCCCGGCTGGCTGAAACAGAACCTACCAACCGACGTTTACCCAAAGGGATAACCATGCTGCGTAACGCACTGTTGAGCCTGTCTTTTTCGATGTTTGCGACAACCGCAATGGCAGGGTGCGGCCCGGACCCTGACGCCTGCCTCCTGCCGGACGGCGAATATCACGTGGCGTTGCCGACGGTGGCAAAGCCCGACGCGCCGGTGGTGATTTTCCTGCACGGCGCCGGTGGCAATGGGGCGGGTGTGGTGCGCAATTCGGGCACTGTGCGCGCGATGCAGGCACGCGGATATGCGGTGATCGCGCCCTCGGCCAAGCGCCGCGAGGGCAGCCGCATCGGTCCGGTCTGGATTTTCTACCCCGGCTGGGAGGGGCGCAACGAAACGGTTTTTCTCAAAGACGTGGTGGCGGACGCTGCGCAACGTTTTGATCTGGACCCCAACCGCGTGTTGCTGGCCGGGTTTTCGGCCGGCGGGTTCATGGTGAACTATCTGGCTTGCGACGCGCCAGACACCTTTGCCGCCTATGCGCCCGTGTCCGGCGGTTTTTGGCGCCCCCACCCCAAAGACTGCGCCGGGCCGATCAAAATGCTGCACACCCATGGCTGGCGCGATTCCACCGTGCCCCTTGAAGGCCGTGTGTTAGGCGGCGGGCGGTTTGAGCAGGGCGATATTTTCGCAGGTTTGGAAATCTGGCGCACAGCCAATCAATGCGCCAGCGAAAAACCGTCAAGCTTTGGCGAAACAGGCCAGTTTCTGCGCCGCAAATGGTCCGATTGTGCGCCGGGCAGCGCGTTGGAATTTGCTTTGTTTCCCGGCGGGCACGGCGTGCCAAAGGGCTGGGCAGATATGGCGCTGGACTGGTTCGAGGCGGTTACTCCGCCGGAGTGATCCGGGCCGAGCCATCCAGCATGGTTTTCAATTCCGAGCGATAATGACGCGCGGCCTGTGTGATCGGCGGCTCGGCGTACATCTCACGCGTGCCCATCCAACGCCGCGCGCGTTCGGGCATGGCCAACCCACTGATCGCTGACAGCGGGATCGCCAGCATCAGGCTGACTGCAATTGGCAACAACCAGGGCGACACCACGCCCGCGATGATCCCGGCAGTCAGGGCCGTGCCGCTAAGGGTTTCCAGCGCGTGACAGGTGGCCAACGTGCGAAGCCCATAGCGCCCGCCGTCGCGCGCCTGCGGGGTCCAGCCCTTTTGCAAGCCCAGCGCGCTGCGCATTACGGCGATCATCTGTTGCACCATCAGGATCGGCGCATAGATCACCGACAGCACCAGTTCCGACAGGAACGACACGGCGAACCGCCCGACCCCGCCCAGATCTGCAAAGCGCGTGCCGGTCAATGGCAGCGCGGCGATGCCCATCAGTTTGGGCGCCAGCAACATCGCATACATCAACACGATGATCAGCACGTGGCGACCCTCGGTCATTTCCGGCCAAGTCGGCATCAACGGGTTGGTTTCGCTGAAATACGTCAGCACCGATGCGTCCTCGCCCCGGCCAATCAGCGCCCACATCACCAGTAAGGCAAACCAGATCGGCGACAGCAGATATCCGATGGCACCGTGAAACAGATGGAACCGCGACAGCGCGCGAAAGCCACGTGCGTTCAACAGGTTGAGATGTTGCGGGTTGCCCTGACACCACCTCCGGTCACGCAGAATATGATCAATCAGGGTTTGCGGCGTTTCCTCGTAACTGCCCTTGATACGGGGCAGAAACCGCACGCCCCAACCGGCACGGCGCAACAGCGACGCCTCAACGAAGTCGTGGCTCATGATCAGTTGCTCGCGCCCCATCAGCGAGCGCAGCCGGGGCAGCCCGGCGCATCCGGCAAAAGCCGCAGTGCGGATGATGGCGTTGTGGCCCCAATAGTTGCCCTCTTGGCCACACCAGCGCGACATGCCCTCGGCCAGTGCGGCACCATAAACCCCGTTGGCAAACTGCTGCATCCGCGCAAACACCGATTGCGCGCCGATCAGTTGTGGAAAGCTCTGGATCAGCCCAGCGCCGGGGTCGCGCGCCAACGCATCCGACAGGCGCACGATTGCGCGTCCGGTCATCAGACTGTCGGCGTCCAGCACCAGCATCGCAGGCCAATCCGCGCCCCATTCTGCCACCCAGTCAGCAATATTACCCACCTTGCGGTCGGTGTTTTGCGCACGGCGACGGTAATACAGGTCGATCCCCGGGCTCAGCGTATTTTGCAACGCGCGCACGCTGGCCTGTTCCTGCATCGCAATGGCATCATCGCGGGTGTCGGACAGGATGAACATGGCAAACGCATGCCCACCGCCGCGCGCGCGCAGCTCTTCCAGCATTGAACGTGCGTTGCCCAGAACATACCAAGGCACTTCGTTGTAGATCGGCATCAAAAGCGCCACCCGCTGCGGCTGCGCCTTGATTTCACGCGCTGGCGGGCTTTGATGGATCAGCGACACAAGGCCAAGCACAACCGTGCTGACGGTGAAGGCGATCCAGAAAAAGTTGAACGAAATCAGCGCCAACAGCACCCCTTCGACCACGCTGATGCCGTGATCGGCGAACCAGCCATGCATGATCCAGATCAAACCAACAGTGGCTGCCATCGCCGGGCTGAAGGCCAGCGCGCGCCACAGGGCAACCCCGCGCTCGGGCATCGCACCGGGGGCGTCGGCATCGGTGTGGGCCACGTCAAAATCCTGTACCGGCATCGCCATCGGCGCGCGCGGCGGCATGATGAACAGATCGCGGCTTAGGCCGTCCATCGATACATCCAAACCTCAGAGGCCATTTTGCCGTCCTTGCGCAATTGTGCGCGCAGCTCGACCAGATCGCGTTCGCCCGGGTCAAAGGCAAAGGCCAGACGCAGACCACCCGTTTCCGGGTTGCGTTGCAGCACGCCCTTGGTGGTCTCGACATGGGGTGATGAAATATGCACGCTCATCGCCTCTGCGCCATCGTCAAACACCGGATCCGCTTCAAAATCGACTGTGACAATGCGCCCGGGCAGATCAGCAGCACCGGTATGGCGCGCGCCCGTGGCGGTTTTGATCACGCGGGGCAGTTCGGTGGTGACCGGTGCGGTTTCACCCCAGGTCAGCCGATACGCCAGATCGACCTGTTGGCCCGCCGGCATCGGATCGCGCGGGCGCCAATAGGCGACGATATTGTCGTAGATTTCCTTGTCCGCCGGGATTTCCACCAGCGTCACGGCCCCCTGCCCCCAATCGCCTTTGGGTTCGATCCACGCACAGGGACGTTTGTGGTAGTTGGCCTCGAAATCCGCAAAATCCGACAGCGCTCGGGTGCGCTGCATCAACCCGAATCCGCGCGGGTTTTCATCGCCAAAAGCTGAAATCTGCAAGTGGCGCGGATTGGCCAGCGCGCGCCAGATCACTTCGCCTGCGCCGTTCCACATCATCAACCCATCGGTGTCGTGCACGGCGGGGCGGAAATCGTCAAACCGGGTGCGGTCAGTGGCGTCATAAAGGAACATCGAGGTCAGCGGGCCAAGGCCCACATGCCCCAGCTCGGTGCGCGGAAACAGCGTGGCCGAGACCTCCATCACGCAATCCGGGCCGGGCGTGATGTCAAAGCAATAGGCGCCGGCAACCGACGGGCTGTCGAGCAGCGCGTGCACCACAATGTTGCGTTGGCCGGGTTTTGGGGTTTCCAGCCAGAATTCGATGAAATCGGGGAACTCTTCGCCCATTGGATCGCCGGTTTTCAGCGCCAGACCGCGCGCAGATTGGCCATAGAATTCGCCGTGCCCGATGGCGCGGAAATAGCTCGCCCCCTGAAACACGCAGAACTCGTTTTTGATGCCAGGCTGGGTCAGTTCGGTGCGCAGACGAAAGCCCGAAAACCCCATATTGCCAGTTTCCGACAGCGCGGGCACTTTGTCGGTGCGGTCGAAATTGGCAAGATCGAAGGGCACGGGGTACGCCAGGCCATCCTCGACCCGGTGCATCTGAATGGCGCGGGGGAAATAGAGGCCGGGGTGAAAAAAATCAACCTCGTAAGGGGTTTCGGTGTCGTACCACAGCGCGCGATCATGGCGGAACCAGATCGATTTATACATCTCATAGGACAGGTCTTGCCAATCCTGCGGCACCATCGGGCGCGCCATGTAACGCCGGTTGGCCAGATCGCGGGCGCGCTGCACCACGGTGTCACGCGAAAACGCAGCACCAACCCCGGTGGCCTGCGCGGCGCGGGCCAGAATCACAGCGGTTGTTCCAGCCAAAAAGGCGCGACGGGACAGGGTCATGCGCGTTTGCTCCGCCAAGGTTGGGATTTGAACCAGCCTGCCATATAGGCGACCGCGATGATCATCGCAAATCCGGTCAGGTTGATCAGCGCGAATGTGCCGGGGGTGCGTCCGATCTGGTCGAGCACAAAGCCCAGGATCCGCGCCACGGCCATGGAAAACACAAACACCGCAAGCGATTGCTGACCCACTTTGGAAATGATGGTCAGCGCGATTGCCGTCGCCCGCCCCAGCGCGCCCTCGGCCACAGCCACCAGCCGCGCGCCGCCCACCCCTGCGGCGACCCACGCCAAATAAGCCAGCGAAAGAAAGTGGATGTAACGCAGGATGCCGAAATCGGTCTTGTCGCGGAAACTAAAGCCAGTGTCCTGATCAAACAGGCGCAGCGCGCGCCAGATCTTGCGGATCTCAGCGCCCAGGTCGGGGGCGGCATCGTTGATCCAGGTGAACACTTTCCACGACCCAATCGGTGCGGTCAGGATCAAAAACGCCGCCGCCGCGATGACCAAGGTGCGCGACACCGGCGGCGCGGGCAGCCAACCGGTCATAAAGGCAAACCCGGTGAAGAACAGCAATTGCCAGCCAAACGG
>JBGCDD010000023.1:0-4743 GCA_045105075.1 Sedimentitalea sp.
ATCCACCCGGTCCGGCGGCGTGATGCTGATGACTTCAACGGCCTGAACACCGCGTTCCGTGCGATGTGTGACAACTTCTATGCGTGCACCATCTGCAACCGAACTCTGCCCAAAGTTGCGCAATACATTGACATGCAACAAAATATCGGGCCCGCCATCATCGGACACAACGAAGCCAAACCCCTTGGTGGGGTCAAACCATTTTACCTGGCCTTGCACGTGGTACATACTGCTTAAGTCGTCCGCCACTGGTCATCCACCAAACACAAATTCGTCACTTTTCAGTTAACACCGATCTGGTCTGTTTTGATAGTCAAATTCAAGTACAAAAACAGTCGAATTTTCAGTATGTTGCATTTCGCGTCACGTGAGCGTCACGGACTCAGGCGCTGAATCTGCCATTCCGACGGTTTGCTTTGCCCCGGCTCTGCTGATGCACGGCGCCACACAAATCGGTCATGCAGGCGAAAGTCGCCATCCGCCCAAAATTCGATCTCACGCGGGGTCACCCGGTAGCCGCCCCAAAACGGCGGGCGATGCGGCGCGGTGCCGTGGCGCGCTGTCATCCGCGCCACCTCAGCCATCAACGTGCCTCGGCTGTCCAAAGGTTGTGACTGGCGCGACGCCCAGGCGCCCAACCGGCTTTGCAGCGACCGGCTGGCGTAATAGGCATCCGCCTGAGCCCCATCCTCGCGGGTAACATCGCCGCGCACCCGGATCTGGCGGCGCAAACTTTTCCAATGCAACACAAACGCAGCCTTCCCGGCGCCGTCCAGTTCCTGCGCTTTCTGGCTTTCATAATTGGTGTAAAACACAAACGCACCGTCTTCGATCTCTTTGAGCAAAACCATGCGCACATTCGGCATGCCATCGCCATCCACCGTCGACAGCGCAATCGCATTGGGATCGTTGGGCTCACGCGCCTCGGCCTCGGCCATCCAATCGCGCACCAGTTGAAACGGGTCGTCCCCGGCAAATTTGCCTTTGCGTTCGCTCATAATCTGGTCTCCTGCTGTTGGATTGGCGGCACGCTAGGGCCGCGCTGGACCGGGCGCAAGCCTGCGCACCCTTGATGCCAATGGGGCAATCGCCTAAACCTTGGAAAAAACACAAACTGGGGCGGGGATCTTTAATGTCAAATCAGCTGATGGCCGGCAAACGCGGTCTGATTATGGGCTTGGCCAACGACAAATCCATCGCTTGGGGGATCGCACGGGCCTGTGCTGACGCTGGCGCGGAACTGGCCTTTTCCTACCAGGGCGACGCATTGAAAAAGCGGGTCGACCCGCTGGCGGCGCAACTGGGCAGTCAGATCGTGTTGCCCTGTGATGTCGGTGACGAGGCCAGCATGGATGCCTTGTTCGACGGGCTCAAAACCCAGTGGGACAGCCTTGACTTCATCGTCCACGCCATTGGCTTTTCAGATAAAAACGAGCTGCGCGGCCGTTACGTCGACACAAGCCGCGCCAATTTCCAGATGAGCATGGACATTTCAGTCTACTCCTTCACCGCCATCGTCCAGCGCGCCGAAAAGATGATGCGCCCGGGCGGCAGCGCGCTGACCCTCACCTATTACGGCGCCGAACGGGTGATGCCGCATTACAACGTGATGGGCGTGGCCAAGGCCGCACTCGAGGCCTCGGTGCGCTATCTGGCCGAGGATCTGGGCAAAGACGGCATTCGCGTCAACGCCATCTCGGCCGGCCCGATCAAAACCCTGGCGGCCTCTGGCATTGGCGATTTTCGCTACATCATGAAGTGGAACGAATACAACTCGCCGCTGCGCCGCAATGTCACGATCGACGATGTCGGCAAATCGGCGCTCTATCTGCTCTCTGACCTCGGCTCAGGCACCACCGGCGAAGTGCTGCACGTGGACGCCGGTTATCACGTGGTTGGCATGAAAGCAGTTGATGCCCCAGATATGAGCAAAGGCTGACCCGATGACCGACCGCCTGCCCCACGAAAAAGGCTTCCACATCAGCTGGGACCAAATCCACCGCGACAGCCGCGCCCTGGCCTGGCGCCTTGATGGCCAGGGCCCCGGCGATGGTGGCTGGCGCGCCGTGGTCGCCATCACCCGTGGTGGCATGGCCCCAGCGATGATCGTGGCGCGCGAGCTCGACATCCGCACTGTTGATACGATCTCGATCAAATCCTACGACAACCAAACCCAATCCGCCGCCAAGGTCCTGAAATCCCCCGACAAAGACCTGATGGGCGATGGCACCGGCATCCTGATCCTCGATGATCTGGTGGATTCGGGCAAAACCCTCGAAGTCGTGCGCGATATGTTCCCCAACGCCCATTTCGCCACTGTCTACGCCAAGCCCAAAGGCCGCCCGCAGGTCGATACCTTCATCACCGAAGTCAGCCAGGACACGTGGATCTTCTTCCCCTGGGACATGGCGCTGCAATATGTCGAACCCTACCGCGGCACCTGAGCCCACCTTTTCCTCTTGCTGAAAATATCCTCGGGGGGGGTGGGGGGCAGACAGCCCCCCCTTTCGCGCTCAAATCCAAGGCGCTCCGCCCGCCCGCCTTTAGCACCCCAAGACCTTTCACCCTGGCCCAACGCTTGCTAGGGTTCTGAAAACCCTAACCCCGAGCGTTGACATGTCCCAAAGCCGCACCGCAACCACCTTTGCTCCGCCCATCTCGGCGGCCTACCGCTGGCTCGATGGCGTTGACTTCCCCCCCGATCGCGCCCTGATCAACGTCTCACAGGCCGCCCCCGTCGACCCGCCGCCGCGCGCCTTGCGCCAGGTAATGGCCGATGTGGCGCTGAATGACGACGCGGCCCATCTTTACGGCCCCGATCTCGGCCTGCCCGCCTTGCGCGAGGCTTTGGCGCAGCGCACCCAAAATCACTATGGCGGCACGGTTCACGCCAATCAGGTGGCGATCACCTCCGGATGCAATCAGGCCTTTGCCGCAGCGCTCAGCACGATCACCACGCAATCAGATGAAGTTCTCCTGCCAACGCCATGGTATTTCAATCATAAAATGTGGCTCGATATGACCGGAGTGCGCGCCGTTGCCCTGCCCACCACCGCCGACCTGCTGCCCGATCTTGACGCCGCCGCTGCGCTGATCACACCGCGCACCCGCGCCATTGTGCTGGTCAGCCCGAACAATCCCGCCGGGGTCGAATACCCCGCCGCCCACGTTCAGGCGCTTTACGATCTGGCCAAATCGCGTGGCCTCAAACTAATCATCGATGAAACCTACCGCGATTTTGACGCCCGCACCGGCGCCCCCCACGCGCTCTTCACTGACCCGGACTGGCCCGACACACTGATCCACCTCTATTCCTTCTCCAAAGCCTATCGACTGACGGGCCACCGGGTTGGTGCGATGATCTGCGCAGCCGATCTGCTGGATGAGGCCGAAAAATTCATCGACAGCGTCACCATTTGCCCCAATCAAATCGCCCAACACGCAGCTCTTTGGGGGATCAACAACCTCGACGATTGGCTGGCCGGTGAACGCCGCGAAATCCTGTCGCGCCGCGCCGCCATCTCCAGCGGCTTCGACCATTTGGCGCAAAAAGGCTGGCACTTGCGCGGTCTGGGCGCCTATTTCGCCTATGTCGAACATCCCTTTGTTCTGCCCTCGGATCAACTTGCCGAAGCGCTGGTCAAACAGGCCGGGATCCTGATGCTGCCGGCCACCATGTTCGTGCCCGACAATGATCCCTCCGGAGCGCGCCATTTGCGCATCGCTTTTGCCAACTTGGATCACGACGGCATCACGACTTTGTTCAACCGGCTCGCCCCGCTTAGCTTCTGATCTTGCCCCCAAAACACGCGCAGCGTAGACAGGGCCATCGCGACCAATCCGCCAACAAGGGGGCACCATGGCCATAGGCGTCAAAAGCATTTCGCAAACCTTTGTCTGGATCCTTCTGGGTCTGCTGATTGTGGGTCTGGCCGGGTTCGGTGCGACCAACATGTCGGGCACTGTCACAACTGTGGGTCAGGCCGGCGATCAGCAAATCACCGTTGATGAATACGCTCGCGAGCTGCAACGCGAGATCCGCGCGATCGAAGCGCGCACCCGGCAGCCGCTGCAAATGACGCAAGTGGCGCAGCTCGGGCTGGATCAGGCCGTGCTGGCGCGGCTGGTGGCGCTGGCTTCGCTGGATCACGAGGTGTCCGAACTGGGCCTGTCGGTTGGAGATGAAGTGCTGCAAAGCGAAATCGTGCAGATTGACGCGTTTCAGGGCATCTCGGGCGGGTTTGACCGCGACACCTACCGCTTTGCGCTGAGCCAGGCGGGCATTCGCGAGCGTGATTTTGAAGACGACCTGCGCGCCGAAGCCGCCCGCACTCTGGTGCAGGGTGCCATCGTTTCGGGGGTGCAAATGCCCCAAACGCTGGCCAACACGATGCTCGATTACGTCGGCGCCCGGCGCACGTTCACGTGGGCCAAGCTAGAGGCCGACACGCTTGACGCGCCGATCCCCGAACCCAGCGAAGGCGATTTGCGGGGTTTTTACGACGAAAACCCCGACCTGTTTCAACTGCCCGAAACCAAGCGGCTGACTTATGTTTTGCTGACCCCCGACATGATTCTGGATCAGGTCGAACTGGACGACGCGGCCGTGCGCACGCTTTATGACGATCGCAAAGCCGAATACGACCTGCCAGAGCGTCGCTTGGTGGAACGCCTTGTTTTTGCGGATCAAACCGCCGCCGAACAGGCCCGCGCCCAGCTTGATGTGGGCGGCACCACGTTCCC
>JBGCDD010000024.1:0-10714 GCA_045105075.1 Sedimentitalea sp.
GGCGAGATCGTCGTCGCGGTCGAGGCCCCAAAGATCGACGTGACCAGCCCAATGAACAGCAATGACAGCCCCCAAGTGGCCAGCAACGTGTCAACCATGCGTCCGTAAAGATACCGGATTAGCACCCGTTCAACGACAATACCGATGATCCCAACCACCAAAGGCGCCAGGATCAGCATCGCGATCCAGATATTCACGCCGTTGTTGGTGGCACCACAACCGTATAGCCACCCCACATGATGAATTCGCCATGCGCCAGATTGATCACCCGCATCATGCCAAAGATGATCGCCAGCCCAAGGCTGATCAACGCCAGATGGGCAATGCCATAGACGATTTGCAAAATGAGCGAGGCGACGAGATCCAAGGGCGGCGGCTCCGGCAAGTGGCCCGGCTTGTGCGCCGGGCCGTTTCGGTCAGATGTCGATACCGGCGGCCTTCAGCCCGTTTTCGAATTTGAACGTGCTTTGCGATGGGTCTGCCACCAGATCACAGACCAGCAACGTGTCGGTCGGCGGCTGGCTTTCGTAGCTTTCCACAATGTTGAACGACTGATCCTGCAACTCGGCCAGATAGACGTTTTGCACCGCGTGGTTGGTTTTCGGCTCGATGGCGATTTTGCCGGATGGCCCGTCAATGCCCGCCCCGGCGCGCAGGGCTTCGATCACCGGATCACGATCGGCCGTGCCAGCGGCCTTGACCGCTTCGGCCCAGATCCACGCAGCCTCGTAACTGCGCGCGGCCAGTTCGTTCAACGCAGGCGCACCGTCGCCCATGCGCGCCTTGAACCGCTCGACAAAGGCGGCGTTGACCGGGTTTTGCACTTCCTCAAAGTAAGAATAGGCGCAGATCATGCCATTGCCTTCTTCGGCGCTGATCAATTTGTGCTCGTTGCCGACGCCAAATGTGGTCGACGCAATCGGGATCGATTTGGTCATGCCGGCGGCGGCGTATTGGCGATAGAACGACACATGCGCGCCGCCCACCAGCGCCGACATCACCATGTCGGGCTTGGCGGCCTGGATTTTCTTGATCGTCGGGCCAAAGTTGGTCACGTCCAGCGGGAAGAATTCAACCTCGACCGCTTCGCCGCCATTGTCGCGCACATATTTCTGCACCCACTGCGCAGTGATCTGGCCATAGTTGTAATCAGCGGCCACGATATAGACCTTTTTGCCCCACTTGTTCATCGCATAAGGCACAAGTTTTTCAACGGTTTGCGCCGGGGTCGAGCCAGTGCAGAACGTGTTCATGTCGCACACGCCGCCCTCATAGAGGGTGTTGTAGAAATAGAGCGTCTTAAAGCGCGACAGTGTTGGCCGAATGGCTTCGCGGCTGGCCGAGGTGATGCCGGCATGGACCACATCGGCGCGGTCGCCAGCGGCGGCCTGGGTGGCGAACTGGGTGTAGAACTGGATGCTGGACTGCGGATCATAGACCTTGAGCTCGACCGGGCGGCCAAGCAAACCGCCTGCCTCGTTGATCTCGTCAATGGCCATTTTGGTGGTGTCGACCATCGGCTTGCCATAGATGTCCAACCCCCCGGATTGATCCAGGATCGAGACAAATTTGATGGCATCAGCGGCCAGCGCGCGCCCGGTCAGGGCCGGCATGGCAAGGCTTGCGGCGGCTGCGGTGCCCATAAAGCGTCTGCGGTTCAATGTCATGTGTCGTGTCTCCCGTTGGATTATTTTTTGTCGTCTTTTGACGATGGGGTGCTGGCGTCGAGCGGGCCGGTCACACCTTTGATCCCGTCACTGATGTTCATGCCAACTTCTTGGCCCAGTTTTTGAACGGCGGGCAGTTGCAGCGCCAATCCCATGACCCCGTCGATCACATCATTGACCGGGGTCGACCCGTCTTTGGACTTGCCGCCCTTGCCACCACCACCGCCAATTCCGGTGATATGATTGACCTTGATAGAATCGATTTTTTCGGTGGGTTTCATCAGCTTTTCAACAACTTGTGGCAGGGCCTTAAGGCGCGCCTCGTCCAGTTTCATGTTGATCAGTTCCGGGCTTTGTGCGTTTTCGGCCTGCACCAGTGCGGCCATGCCTTCGGCGCGCGCCAGCAGGTCTGATTTATGCGCCTGGGCGCGTTCCAACAGCGCTTTGGCCTCGGCTTCGGCCATGCTCACCACCGTTCCAGCCTCCGAGCGCACCCGCGTGTCGTCCACTTCAGCCTGTTCCGCGGCCCGGATCAGCGCCAGCGCTTTGTCGCGTTCAGCCGAGGCGGTTTCGCGCGCCGTTTCCACCGCTTCATCCGCCGCCGCATCCAGCGCCAGCGCGGCTTTTGCAGCGGTTTCGGCCTTGGCTTCTTCAATGCGCTTGGCGGCCAGCGCCACGGTATTGTCGGCCCGCGCCGTGGCAATGGTCAGATCGGTTTCCAGCTGCTGGGTGCGCAATGTTCGATCCCGGGCAATTTCGCTCAGCTTGGTTTCACGTTCGCGCGAAATCCGCGCGGCTTCGCGGCGTTTTTCGCTCGCAGATTGCTCTTCGGCCACATCCGCCGCACTTTTGGCACGCGCCGGTTCGATCTCGCGTTGTTGTGCAATCGTGGCTTCTTCCTGTTCCTGGGTGATCAACAACTTGCGCTTGGTGGCATCCAATTCGCTTTGACGCACGGCCACATCCGCATCGGCCTCGATCGCCGCGCGCTCTTTCTTGTTCACCGCAATGATCTCGGACAAACGCCGCATCCCCAGCGCATTGAACGCGTTGTTTTCATCCAGCGCATGAAACGGCGTCTGGTCTAGCCGCGTGATCGACACCGATTCCAGCACCAACCCGTTTTGCGCCAGATTGGGGGCCAGAACCTCGCTGACTTCACCGCTGTATTTGCCCCGATTGTCCTGCAACCCGTCCATCGTATAGCCCGCCGCAACCGCCAGCATCGCGTCAACCAGCTTGCCCTCAAGCGTGTCGGCAAGTTCGGTGGCCCGAAAGGTTTTGCCGGCCAGCGCCTGCGCCGCCGTAGCCACGCTGTCTTCGGTACCATCAACGCGCACATAGAACTCAGCGCCCACATCGACGCGCAAACGATCCTTGGTGATCATCGATTTCGGCCCCAGCCGTTCAATTTCGAGCTTTGAGGTGCGCATGTTCACTTCGGACACTTTGTGCAGGAACGGCAACGCCAGACAGCCGCCATCCAGCACCACCTGTTGCCCGCCCGCACCGGTCCTGATCAGGGCCACTTCGCGCGTGGCTTTGCGGTAATATCGGTTCAGAAACAGGATCGCCAGGATGGCCACGATCACCAGCAAAACAAGCGTTACGAACCAGAACATGCCATGCCCCATTTTGTCATGAAAGCCACCCAAACAGACGCCGGTTTCCGTCACAACCCCACGATTGCGCCGTCACGTCCCCCGAGCACAAGGTGCAAGTGCGCGCGCGCAGATGTCAAACTTTTTCTTTAAAAACCGCGTTCTAACGGGTCTTTTCCCAATCATGCACTTGGCAATAAAGCAATGATTTTGGGCGCTTTTCACCGACTTGGTCAAAAAATGGGCTACACCCTTTTCAGGCCCCATGACATGTTGGCAATCAGGTTGTTTCGACCGGTTTTGGCGCTGTGCCCGCAGAATAAATCCGCAACAGCTCGTTCAGATCATCAAGGGAATTGGCCTCGGACAGGGGTTTGTCCTGGCGCCAGCGCGACATGCGCGGAAACCGCAGAGCCAGGCCGGATTTGTGGCGCGGGCTGGCATGGATTCCCTCAAACGCGATCTCGAACACATGGTGGGGTGTGACCTGGCGCACCGGACCAAAACGCTGCTGCGTGTTCTTTTTGACCCAAGCGGTGATCTGGCGGAATTCATCATCGCTCAGCCCGGAATAGGCCTTGGTGAACGGCACCAGATCGTTGCCATTCCAGACCGCAAAGGTGAAATCGGTGAACAGGTTGGCGCGCCGACCGTGGCCTTGCTGGGCATAGATCATCACCGCATCAACGGTCAGCGGATCCAGTTTCCATTTCCCCCAATCGCCCTTTTTGCGCCCGGACAAATATGGGCTGTCGGCGCGCTTCAGCATTAAGCCTTCGGCGCGTTCGGCGCGCGCATTGGCGCGCTGCGCTGCCAAATCAGACCAGTCTTCAAAGTGCAGTTGCGGTGAAAGACGCACTGGCGCAGCTTCAGGCAACGGACCCAACAGAGTTTCAAGAGCGGCGCGGCGCGCAGCAAAAGGGCGCGCGCGCAGGTCTTGCCCGTCCTGTTCTAGCAGATCATAAGCCAGCAGACAGACCGGTGCATCCCGCAGCAGGGTTTTTGGCACGGTTTTGCGCCCGATGCGTTTTTGTAGGGTGTTGAACGGTTGTATTTGGTCGGTCCAAACCACGATTTCGCCGTCCAAAACCGTGCCGTCGGGCAAAAAATCGCGCGCACGGGCGAACTCGGGGAAGCGATCTGTCATCAGCTCTTCGCCGCGCGACCAGACGAAATAGGCGCCCTGACGCAGGATCAATTGGCCCCGAATCCCATCCCATTTCCATTCCGCGCGCCAATCGGCGGGATCCCCAAGCGTTTCTGGTGTTTCAAGAGCGTGCGCCAAATAGAACGGGTAGGGGCGCGAAGCGTCGGCGCTGGCATCTTCGGCTTCGATCAAATCGTGCCAGGTTGTAGTGTCTGGCGTCCAATTTCCCATCAACCGGTGCGCCAGTTCCGCTTCGGGCTTGGATGTCGCTTGGGCCAGCGCGCGGGTCATCAGCTTTTGGCTGACCCCGATGCGAAAACCGCCGGTGATTAACTTGTTGAACAAAAACCGCTGGGTGGTGTCCAACCGATCCCAGGCTTGCAAAATGGCCCCCTTGCGCGCGTCTTCTTCTACATGAGAAAGGTCGCGCAGCGCATTGATCCAGAACGATAACCCTTCATCAGAGTGATTGGCAGGAGGTGGCAATATCAGCGCAATTGTTTCGGCCAGATCGCCGACAATCGGATAGGCTTCTTCAAACAGCCAAAGCGGCAAACCGGCCCTATTGGCCGCCCATTCGCGCAGTTTGGTGGTGGTGATTGCGCGTTTTGGGCGGCGCCCGGAAAACAGCGCGATGGTCCACATCCGGTCTTCGTGCGACGCCGTGCGAAAATAATCGGCCAGCGCGGCCACCTTGATGCTGGTTTTGGTGCTTTGATCAACCGCCTGAAACAGGGCTGCAAAATCCTTCACGAGGCCTCCTCCAGGGCGTCATCGCCGAATTCGGTGGGCACAACATGGGCGTCATAGCCCTGATCGCGCAGCCAGCGGGTAAAGATATCTGTATAGCCGTGGGTGACAAACACGGTCTCGGCGCCGGTGGCTTTGATGGCGTCGTTCAACCCGTC
Source organism: Sedimentitalea sp. (assembly GCA_045105075.1). Classification (GTDB taxonomy): domain Bacteria; phylum Pseudomonadota; class Alphaproteobacteria; order Rhodobacterales; family Rhodobacteraceae; genus JBGCDD01. The sequence continues at coordinate 5,324 of JBGCDD010000024.1, forward strand.
CCAATCTGCGTGATCCGAGACCACAAACCCCCGGTCCGACGCGCGGCGGCGGCGCACACCACGCAGTTGCATCCACCCGCTTGCAAAGCCGGTAGAGGCCGATTTGAAACGCCGCGCCCAAGCGCTGCCCAAGGCACTTGGCGGCGCCAGAACCAACGCACCGGGATGATCTGTGCCCTTGGTGTCGGGCGTCACTGGCACCGTGTCGGGCAGGGCAAACCCTTGATCGCGCAGCACTTGTGTGGTGGTCTCAATCGCTCCGTGGGTCAGGATCGGGCCAATATCCGGGTTCAACATAGCCAGCAGACGTTGCGCCTTGCCCAGGGAATAGGCGCCCAGAATGGGGGTTTTGCCAGCGGCGGCGCACGCAGCCCACCAATCGTTCAATTGCGCTGCGACCACATCCTGGGGCTGCCATCGAAACACCGGCAGACCAAATGTGCTTTCGGTGATGAAAGCGTGACAGGGAACGGGTTCGAACGGCTCGCTCAGACCATCAAGGGTGGTTTTGTAATCGCCCGAGGCGACCCAGACCTGACCGCCCACCTCAATCCTGATCTGTGCCGAACCGGGCACATGCCCTGCAGGGTGAAACGACACTTTGGCGCCGCCGATCATTTGCGCAGCGCCAAAATCCACGGTTTCAAGCGATATCGCGCCCAAACGGTGGTAAAGCACTGGCGCGGCGCTTGTGGTCGACAGATAGCGTTGGTGCCCACGGCGCGCATGATCGGCGTGTCCGTGGGTGATCAAGGCCCGGTCAACCGGACGCCAGGGATCGATGTAAAAATCGCCAGCCGGACAATAAATGCCGCGGTCGGTAAAGGTGAGGACAGGATCAGCCATAAACTTCAGTTAGGGCAGAACGCCCTTGCGGCCAGATCACGCCCTTTTGACGTTCGCCGCGCCGCTGTCAGTGAACAGCGCCTCAATCCGATCAAAGATGCGTTTGCGCAAAGCCGGCGTTTCCAGCAGCACCTCGTGTTGCGCACCGGGCACCACGTCAAGCGCGCCGCCGGGCCAATTTGCCATGCGGGTATGGATCGCAGGCACGTCGACGATGATTTCCTTTTCGCCGACAAAGGTCACACAAGGCACGTTGGGCGCAGGCATCTGGCTGAGCGCATAACACTCGCTGAGGCTTTCGCGCAGCCAAACCAGACTGGGTCCGGCCAGGCCAAGATCGGGGTGTGTGGCCAGTTGGCGCTGCATCAACGCGTAGGCGTCGGGGTCTGTGGTTAGCATATTGCCGTCAAACGCGTTGGCCTGAACATAAAAGTCGTATTTGGTCGAGGGCGCCAATTTGGTGCCCATGCCGACCATCATCGCCACGCGCGGCAGCGCCCAGCCAAAGGGACGCACAATCGGCGACATACGAATGCCCCACATCGGGCCGGTGAACACACAGCTTTGCACATCCAGCCCATTCATCAACGCGCGCAAACCAATCGCACCGCCCATGGAATGACCCAACAGATGCAGCGGACCGGGCAGATCGAGGCCTTCCATCAGTTCAAGCGCGCCGGCCACGTCTTTCTGATAGTCGAGGAATTTGCCGATATGGCCGACGCGGCGGTCTTCAAACAGGCGATCCGCCAATCCCTGGCCCCGCCAATCCAGCGTGACCACGGCGTAACCACGGCGCCCGAATTCCGCGGCTGTTGTGCCGTATTTCTCAATAAATTCAGTACGCCCAGGCATCAGGAAGACGGTGCCCCGGGCATTGTCACAGGGCCAATAGCCAACGCGGATGCGCACACCATCGCTGGTTTTGACCCACCAGGCTGCGCCATTGGCCGGACCGTCGGCCACATCATCGAAGAAGGGGGCCGACGACCCAGCCAACGGGGCCGCCATCAGGCCAGAACCGAGGCGAGTTTCATCGCCATGCCCATATCGCCATCAACCGTCAACTTGCCGGTCATGAAGGCGCTGGTCGCGTTCAAATCACCGTCAAAGATCGACTGAAAGGTTTCTTCATCTGCGTTCAAAGTCACGTCGGCATCGCCATCGCCCACGGTTGCACCGTCACTGTCCAACATGATCGAGCCAACATCCGCCACGGCAATCTTTGCTGTGCCGTCAAACCCGTTTGCAGCAATTTTGCCGCCCAATTCGCTTGCTGCTTTGTTTAGAAAGTCGCTCATTTCGGTCCTCACCAAGATTTTGACACGCATCCGTCTGGATATTAGCGCGCGCCACGTTAAAGTAGTGTTGTTATGAGCGTGAACCAATCCAATCGCAAAGGTATCGTGGCGACATGTCTGCTGCTAGTCATGTTTTCCTTACCTTTGGGCGCACAAGTGTCCGATCCGGACGCCGATGTTGCCCCCGCCGCGCCGCCAGCCGAGGCTGTGCCTGCGCCTGATTTGCAAGATGAAACCGAGTTGCTGGCGGCTTTGGCCACCGCTGACCTGGCTGAATCGCGTAAATTTGACCGTCAATTGCAGGCTTTGTGGTCCAAAAGCGGCTCGCCCTCGCTGGATCTGCTGCTGAAACGTGGTCGCGATGCGATGGAGGTGGAAAACACCCGCGCCGCAATCGAACATCTGACCGCCTTGACCGACCATGCGCCTGATTTTGCCGAAGGCTGGCATGCCCGGGCCTCGGCCTTTTTCAACGCCGATCTTTTTGGGCCGGCGATGGCAGATCTGGAACGCGCGCTGTCCCTGAACCCCAACAATTACAATGCCATCTATGGATTGGGCGCAATTCTGGAAACCTTTGGCGATGAAAAGCGCGCCTATGAAGCGTACAAACGCGCTTCCGACTTGCATCCCCATCATGAAGACATATCCAAAGCCCTCGTGCGGTTGGAACTGCGTGTGCGCGGCAAAGCTCTGTAGTCCAGAGCAATAGGGGCAGATGACATGGGCAACGGGTCGTCCCGGATCGTGGCTGTTTTGGGCCCGACGAATACGGGCAAGACGCATTATGCCATCGAGCGGATGCTGGGCCATCGCACCGGTGTGATCGGCTTGCCGCTGCGGTTGTTGGCGCGCGAGGTATATGATCGAATCGTGTCGGTGCGCGGCCCTTCCGTGGTGGCTTTGGTCACTGGCGAGGAACGGATCGTGCCGCCGCGCACGCAGTATTGGGTGTGCACGGTTGAGGCGATGCCCGATGGCATGGGCTGTGATTTTCTGGCCGTGGACGAAATTCAGCTTTGTGCCGACCCCGAGCGTGGCCATGTGTTCACCGACAGGTTGTTGCGCGCGCGCGGCCTTCACGAGACGTTGTTTTTGGGCTCCGCCACCATGCGCGGCCCGATCGCGCAACTGGTGCCCGAAGCGCAGTTTACCTCGCGCGAGCGGATGAGCCAGATCACCTATTCCGGGTCGAAAAAGATCAGCCGCATGCCCGGGCGCAGCGCGATTGTCGGATTTTCGGTAGATAACGTCTATGCGATTGCCGAACTGCTCAAGCGGCAAAAGGGCGGGGCGGCGGTGGTGATGGGCGCACTTTCCCCGCGCACCCGCAACGCCCAGGTCGAGCTTTATCAGTCGGGCGAGGTTGATTATCTGGTGGCCACCGACGCGATCGGCATGGGGCTGAACCTTGATATCGACCATGTGGCATTCTCTGCGCTGTCCAAATTTGACGGCCGCCGCATGCGCCCGCTGGCCCCAAACGAGCTGGCCCAGATTGCCGGGCGCGCGGGGCGGGGCATGTCCAATGGCACCTTTGGTGTCACCGGCGAGGCGCGCCCGTTGGATGACGGGGTCGCACAGGCGATTATGGACCATCGCTTTACGCCGCTAAAAAAGCTGAACTGGCGCAGTGCGGCGTTGCAATTTGGCTCGGTCGATTCGCTGATCCGGTCACTGGAAGTACCGCCAACGGGCGAAACGCTGATCCGAGCCCGTGAAGCTGACGACTTGGGCGCGCTGAAATCACTGGCCCAGGTTGATGAGGTGTTTGCCCGCGCCAGTGACGGCGCTTCGGTGCGGCTTTTGTGGGATGTGTGCCGGATTCCGGACTTTCGCGGCATCAGCCATGCCGAACACGCGGCCTTGCTTGAGGTGATTTTCAATCATTTGCACCAAAGTGGCAGCGTTCCGGACGACTGGATTGCCCGTCAAATTCGCCGAATTGACCGAAGTGATGGCGATATAGACACATTAAGCAAAAGATTGGCGTTTATCCGCACATGGACCTATGTCGCACAGCGCAAAGGTTGGACACGTGACGAAAGCCATTGGCGTGACGAAACGCGCGCGGTAGAAGACAGGGTATCGGATGCGCTGCACGCGGCGCTGACACAGAGATTTGTGGACCGGCGCACATCGGTTTTGCTGCGCCGTCTCAAACAGAAGGAGGCCCTTTTGGCCGAAGTGAACGAAAATGGTGACGTGACCGTCGAGGGCGAATTCGTCGGACGGCTCGAAGGGTTCCGGTTTTCTGCCGACAAAGGCGCCGGTGGGGCCGAGGACAAGGCGATCAAGTCGGCCTCGTTGCAGGCGCTGGCGCCGCAGTTCCATCTGCGTGCGGACCGTTTCTACAACGCGCCCGACACCGAGATTGACTATACCGAGCAAGGCGGCCTGATGTGGGGCGAACATGCGGTGGGCAAACTGGTGGCCGGCTCTGAACCGCTCAAGCCGCAGGTTGAGGTGTTTGTGGACGACACCGCCGGGCCGGATGTGATCCAGAAAGTGCAGCGCCGGTTACAGCATTTCATCGACCGCAAGGTGGCAGCGCTGTTTGAGCCGCTGTTGAACCTGCAGCGCGACGAAACGCTTTCGGGGCTGGCGCGCGGGTTCGCGTTCCGCATGGTCGAAGGTTTGGGCGTGTTGCCGCGCGGCGATGTTGCCGACGAGGTCAAACAGCTGGATCAGGACGCACGGGGCGCGTTGCGCAAACACGGGTTGCGCTTTGGTCAATTCACAATTTTCCTACCCTTGCTGTTGAAACCGGCGCCGACGCGGCTGCGGTTGGTGCTGTGGTCGCTCAGCAAAGATTTGCAGGAATTTCCCGAAGCGCCGCCCCCCGGATTGGTGACAGTGCCCGCTGATGGGCATGCGCCGGAGGGCTATCACGCCATGTGCGGCTACCGCGCCGCCGGTGATCGTGCGATTCGCATTGATATGCTGGAACGACTGGCCGACATGCTGCGCACTGAAAACAGCCGCTCTGGATTTGAAGCCAAGGCCGATATGCTGTCGATCACCGGCATGACGCTGGAGCAATTCAGCGATCTGATGCAGGGCCTCGGGTATCGCGCCGAACGCGGCGAGCGGGTCAAGCAACGTGTGCCAAAGGCAGCGGATGCCGTTGCGGCCGAAGTTACCCCGGCTCAGACCGCTGAAACAGCGCAACCTGACCAAGACAGCCCCACGCCAGACAATGCTGAGCTAGTCGAAGCTGAGACTGGGGAAGCTGAGATTGGCG
>JBGCDD010000025.1:0-10535 GCA_045105075.1 Sedimentitalea sp.
GCAAGTATCTGGAATGCTACACCATCGAGGCGATTGAAGAGGGCGACGACAAGATCGCCGCCTTGACCCGTGGCTCGATGCCGCGCAAAATGTTGGAACGGATGTATCACGGCGAGCGCTTTCCCCCCAAGGTGGATGAAACCGGCCGTCTGGTTCTGCCCGCCAAGCTGCGCGGCAAGATCGAGTTGGGCAAAGAGGCGTTTTTCATTGCGTCCGGTGACACGTTCCAGATCTGGAACCCCGGCACCTATGAGGCCGAAGAACTGTCCAAAACCGAGGCCTGGCTGGACGAGCATCCAGAAGACTTCGATCCGCTGATGTATCTCGAAGGGATCCCCGACCCCACAGCGGAGGCGTGAGCCCATGACTGGCGCGGTGCGCCCGGACGACCAAGACCCCCATATTCCGGTTCTGTTGCGCCCTTTGCTGGAGGCGGTTTCGCCGGTCTCGGGTGTTTGGCTGGATGGCACCTTTGGCGGGGGCGGCTATACGCGCGGCTTGCTTGACGCGGGCGCGGCGCAGGTTATCGCCGTTGACCGCGACCCGCTGGCGTTCGAATTGGCGGCCCCCTGGATGCACGCATATGGCGAACGGCTGATGGCGCAACCCGGTGTGTTTTCGCAAATGGACGCCTATGGTCAGGATCTGGATGGTGTGGTGCTCGATCTTGGCGTGTCCTCGATGCAGCTTGATCTGGCCGAACGTGGTTTTTCGTTCATGAAGGACGGCCCCTTGGACATGCGCATGTCGCAATCGGGGACTTCGGCGGCCGATATCGTCAACACCGCCAGCGCTGAGACGATCGCCGACATTCTGTTTCATTTTGGCGAAGAGCGTGCCAGCCGGCGCATCGCGCGCGCCATCATTGCCGCGCGCCCCCTTAGCACAACACTGGAGCTGGCCAAGGTTATCGAATCTTGTTTGCCGCGTCCTAAACCCGGTCAAAGCCATCCTGCCACGCGCAGCTTTCAAGCGCTGCGTATTGCGGTGAACGCAGAATATGATGAGCTTTTTCAGGGTCTTATGGCGGCGGAACGGGCGTTGAAGCCCGGCGGTAAACTGGCCGCGGTCACCTTTCATTCGATCGAGGACCGCATGGTCAAACGCTTTTTGACCGCGCGGTCTGGGCAGGGCGGGCGCGCCAACCGCTATGCCCCCGAGACCGTTGAAAACCCGGCCCAATTCACTGTCACCAGCCGCAAAGCGATCAGCGCCGATGCAGATGAATTGGCGCAAAACCCACGGTCGCGCTCGGCCAAGTTGCGCGTGGCCACACGCACCGACGCGCCTGCAGGGATGATCGATGCCAAAGCCCTCGCCATGCCGCAATTGAAAGAGCCTGTGATATGAAATCTCTGATTTATGTGTTGACCGCGCTGGCGGTATTTGGCCTTGCGTTCTGGGCCTACCGCGAAAACTATGCCACGCAACGGGTGCTCAGCGACACGCAAGAGCTGCAACGCGGCATCGGAGCGGCCCAAGTGCGCCTGTCTGTGTTGCGCGCGGAATGGGCCTATCTGAACCGTCCGGACCGGCTGCGCGAACTGGCGGAACTGAACTTTGACCGCCTCGGCCTGTTGCCGTTGCGCCCCGATCAATTTGGCCGCGTCGATGAGGTTGGTTTCCCCGCCGATCCGTTGCTGGATCTCAGCAACGCGGTTGATGTGGCCAATACTGGAGACAGCCAATGATCCGCGCGCCGCTGCGCCCGCTGGCGCGCATTTTGCCAGCCCGTGACAAAGGCGAAAACCCCGATCACATCGAGCGTGAAAATATCCGTCAGCGCCACGAACATATGCAAGACCGCCTGCGCGCGCGCGCGGAAGGGCGGTTGTTGCTGTTGGGGCTATTCTTTTTGTGCGCCTTTGGTGTGGTCGGCGGGCGCATGGGGCTGATGGCCACGTCGGATCCGGTGGAACCGCTGGCCAGCGCCCAAGGGGCGGTGATCGCAAATCAACGCGGCGATATCGTGGACCGGCACGGGCGTATTCTGGCGACCAATTTCGACACTCATTCGCTTTATGCCCAACCGCCTTTCCTGATCGATGCCAAGGCCGCCGCCAAAGGTCTGATCGAAGTGTTCCCCGATCTCGACGAAGAGCGGTTGATCAAGGATTTCACCGGCAAGCGCAAATTCGTCTGGATCAAGAAAAAAATCAGCCCCGAGCAAAAACAAGCGGTGCATGACATTGGCGACCCCGGCCTGGTGTTTGGCCCGCGCGAGATGCGCCTTTATCCCAACGGACGGCTGGCCGCGCATGTGATGGGCGGCGCGTCTTTCGGCAAAGAGGGCGTGAACGCCGCCGAGGTCATTGGTGTCGCCGGCGTGGAAAAGCAGTTTGACGCCTACTTGCGCGATCCGGCCAATGGCGGCGCGCCGCTGGAATTGTCGCTTGATCTGACCGTGCAGGCCGCCACCGAGCGGGTGCTTTACGGCGGCATGAAGCTGATGAATGCCAAAGGCGCGACCAGCATTTTGATGGATGTGCACACCGGCGAAGTGATTTCCGTGGTGTCGTTGCCCGATTTTGACCCCAACCAACGTCCGCGCCCGCCTGTTTCGGGTGATGATCCGTCGGTCTCACCGCTGTTCAATCGCGCAGTGCAGGGGGTTTACGAACTGGGCTCGACCTTCAAGATCTTCACTGCCGCGCAGGCCATTGATCTGGGGCTGGTCAACGCCGATACGATCATCGACATTCGCGGCCCGCTGCGGTGGGGCAAACACACCATCCGTGATTTCCGTAACTATGGCAAAGAGTTATCGGTGAGCAAGATCCTGGTCAAATCCTCGAACATTGGCACCGCGCGGTTGGCTCAACAGATTGGGGTCAAACGCCAGCGCGAGTTTCTGACGGCTCTTGGCATGCTGGAACCGACCCCGTTCGAAATCGTTGAGGCGCGCGGCGGCAAGCCATTGCTGCCGCCCAACTGGTCGGAACTGTCGACGATGACCATCTCTTATGGTCACGGGCTGTCGACCAGTCCGATGCACCTGGCCGCCGGTTATGCCGCGATTGCAAACGGAGGTCACTACGTCAGCCCGACAATCCTGAAACAGGACGGCCCGCAACATGGGCCGCGCGTGATGTCGGCCCCGGCGGCAGCGGCTGCGCGCACCATGTTGCGCAAGGTCGTGACCGAAGGCACCGCGTCCATGGGTGAGGTCCCCGGCTATGCGGTTGGCGGCAAAACCGGCACCGCTGACAAGCCCAAAGCGCGCGGCGGCGGTTATTACGAGGACAAGGTGATTGCCACGTTCGCCACGTTGTTTCCCGCCCACGCGCCGAAATATGTGCTGGTTGTCACGCTTGACGAACCCTCCGAGAACTCGGGCGAAAAACCGCGCCGCACCGCCGGCTGGACTGCCGTTCCGGTTGCCGCCGAACTGATCGCGCGGGTTGCCCCGTTACTGGGCCTCAGACCTGATATTGAACCCGGACAGCTGGCTGATATAACCCTGACGTCAAACTGAGGTTAACGGGGCAGGCGAGCACACATGGTATACCCCTATATTGCGCCCAAACAGACGCTGTCCCAACTGGGTTTGACGGCGATGGGCGGACGCGATCCGTTGATCAGCGGGCTTGCGGTCGACAGCCGCGACGTGGCGCCGGGATTTTTGTTTGCCGCGCTTCCGGGCACGCGGGTGCATGGCGGGGACTATATCCAATATGCGCTGCGTATGGAGGCCAGCGCGATCCTGACAGATGCCAAAGGCGCCGAGATTGCGCACGACGTTTTGGCCAAATCGGACGCCGCGCTGATTGTTCACCCAGACCCGCGCCAGGCTTTGGCGTTTACTGCGGCGTTGTGGTTTGGCAAGCAACCCGCCGTGATGGCTGCGGTCACTGGCACCAATGGCAAGACCTCTATTGCCAGCTTTTTGCGCCAGATCTGGATGGGGTTGGGCCACGGCGCGGTCAATCTGGGCACCACTGGGGTTGAAGGCGCGTGGTCCGCCCCGCTGGCCCACACAACGCCCGAGCCGATCACCTTGCACCGCACTTTGGCCGAAGCCTGCGCCCATGATATCACACACGCCGCGATGGAGGCGTCCTCGCATGGGCTGGAACAGCGCCGCCTTGACGCGGTGCAATTGCAGGCGGCGGGGTTTTCGAATTTCACGCAGGACCATCTGGATTACCACGACAGCTTTGAGGCCTATTTCGAGGCCAAGGCCGGTCTGTTCCGTCGGGTGCTGTCCGAAGACGGCACGGCGGTGATCAACCTTGACGATGCGCGCGGCGCCGAAATCCGCGCCATTGCGGCGGCGCGCGGGCAAAAGATCATCACAACGGGGCAGGGGCTGGGCGATCTGAACCTGCTCAACCAGCGATTTGATTCCACCGGCCAGGACATCCGCTTTAGCTGGAAAGGCACGCCGCACACCGCGCGTCTGGCGCTGATCGGCGGTTTTCAGGCGCAAAATGTGCTGCTGGCCTGTGGGCTGGCCATTGCTTGCGGTGCGGCTCCGGTCGATGTGTTTGCGGTGCTGGCGAACCTGCGCACTGTGCGCGGGCGCATGGATCTGGCCGCGCGCCGGGTCAATGGCGCGTCGGTCTTTGTCGATTACGCCCACACCCCTGATGCGGTGGCCACCGCGCTCAAGGCGTTGCGCCCGCATGTGATGGGCAATTTGGTGGCCATTGTTGGCGCCGGTGGCGACCGTGATCCGGGCAAGCGCCCGTTGATGGGTAAGGCGGCGGCAGACAATGCAGATCTGGTCTTTGTCACCGACGACAACCCGCGTTCTGAAGTGCCCGAAGACATTCGCGCCGCCGTGCTGGCCGGCGCACCGGGCGCGCGGGATGTGGGCGACCGCGCCGAGGCGATTTTGCGCGGCGTCGACGCGCTTGGCCCGGGGGATGCGCTGTTGATTGCCGGCAAAGGCCACGAAACTGGTCAGATCGTGGGCAATGCTATTTTGCCCTTTGACGACACCGAACAGGCCAGCGTCGCAGTTGCGGCCCTGGACGGAGGCATCGCATGAGCGCCCCGCTGTGGCGTGCGAAAGACGCCGCCGAAGCCACGCAGGGCAGGGCCATTGGCCATTGGCAGGCCCACGGCGTGTCGATTGACACCCGCACGCTGGTGCCTGGCGATCTGTTTGTGGCTCTCAAGGATGTGCGCGACGGCCATGATTTTGTCGCCCAGGCGCTGGAAAAAGGCGCCGCCGCCGCCCTTGTCAGCCATATCCCCGAGGGTGTGCCCGAGGATGCGCCGTTGCTGGTGGTGCCCGATGTGCTGGGCGGGCTGGAAAATCTGGGCCGCGCCGCGCGTGCGCGCACCGAGGCGCGCATCGTGGCCATCACCGGCAGCGTTGGCAAAACCTCGACCAAGGAAATGCTGGCCGAAATGCTGGGCGATCAAGGGCGCACCCATGCCAGTGTGGCCAGCTACAACAACCATTGGGGTGTGCCGCTGACCCTAGCCCGCATGCCCGCCGACACCGAATTTGCGGTGATCGAAATCGGCATGAACCACCCCGGCGAAATCGCCCCCTTGTCGCGCCTGACGCGCCCGCATGTGGCGCTGATCACCACAGTTGCGCCGGCTCATCTTGAAGCGTTCGACGACATTGCCGCGATCGCTGTGGAAAAAGCCGCGATCCTGGATGGGCTTGAAATCGGCGGTGTGGCGGTGCTGAACAATGACATCGATACCGCCGCGATCCTGATGGCCAAAACCACCGATTGCCGCGTGCGCGATATTGGCTTTGGCGTGCATGGCTTTGATTTTGTGCTGAAATCTGTTGACCTGCGCGACGCCATCACCGTGGTGCAGGCGACTGCCCATGATCAGCCGCTGCTGTTCAAGCTGGCCACGCGCGGGCGCCATTTTGCGATGAACGCACTGGGCGCGTTGGCCGCGGCCGAAGCCCTGGGCGCCGATCTTGCGCTTGCCGCACAGTCGCTGGGACGTTGGTCGCCATTTGTCGGGCGCGGCGTATGCGAAGTGATCACGCTGGACGCCGTTGACCCTGACCTCAGCTTTGATCTGATCGATGACGCCTATAACGCCAACCCCGCTTCGATGGCCGCCGCGCTTGACGTTCTGGCCGCCAGCCCGGTACGCGACGCGACCGGACGCATCATCAAGGGGCGACGCATCGCGATTCTGGGCGATATGAAGGAACTCGGCCCCACTGGCCTTGATCTGCACCGCGATCTGGCAGAATTGCCCGCGATGGCCCAGATCGATCGGGTGCACTGTATTGGTCCGTTGTCCAAGGCCCTGTTTGAAGCGCTGCCCGAGGCAAAACGCGGCAGTTGGCATGCCACCAGCGCCGAATTGGTGCCCGATCTGCGCCGCGCGATTGACGCCGGGGATGTGGTTCTGACCAAAGGTTCGCTCAGCATGAACATCGGACTGATCGTTGACGCCATTCGCAAAATGGGCCATTCCACTGCCATACAAGTGACACAAGATGATGAGTAGGACCGGCTGAAATGCTCTATTGGTTGACCGCGCTGTCCGATGGGGGCGATTTTTTCAACCTTTTCCGCTACATCACGTTTCGCGCCGGTGGCGCCTTTATGACCGCGCTGATCTTTGGATTTCTGTTCGGTCGTCCGCTGATTGCGGTGCTGCGCCGCACCCAGGGCAAAGGCCAACCGATTCGCGATGATGGCCCCGAGGGCCATTTCATCAAAGCCGGCACGCCCACCATGGGCGGTTTGCTGATTGTGGGCGCGCTGCTGACGTCGACGCTGCTGTGGGCGCGGCTGGACAATCCGTTTGTGTGGCTGGTGCTGTTTGTCACCATGGCCTTTGCGATGATCGGGTTCGCCGATGATTATGCCAAAGTGTCCAAGCAAAACACATCCGGCGTATCGGGACGTGTGCGCCTTGTGCTGGGCATTGTTATTGCCGGGCTCGCCGCGTGGTGGGCCGCGCGCTATCACCCCGAAGCCTTGCAAAACCAACTGGCGCTGCCGGTGTTCAAAGACACGCTGATCAACCTTGGCTATTTCTACATCCCGTTTTGCATCTGCGTCATTGTGGGCTCGGCCAATGCGGTGAACCTGACCGATGGGCTGGATGGGTTGGCCATCATGCCGGTGATGATCGCCGCCTCGACGCTGGGCGTGATTGCCTATGCGGTGGGTCGCGTCGACTTTACCGAATATCTCGATGTGCATTACGTGCCGGGAACCGGCGAGATCCTGATTTTCACGGCCGCTCTGTTTGGCGGGGGCTTGGGCTTTTTGTGGTACAACGCGCCGCCCGCCGCCGTGTTCATGGGCGACACCGGATCGCTCGCCCTGGGCGGCGCCCTGGGCGCTATCGCCATCGCCACCAAGCACGAGCTGGTTCTGGCCATCGTCGGAGGCCTCTTCGTGGTCGAGGCGCTGTCGGTGATCATTCAGGTGCTTTATTTCAAATCCACCGGCAAACGCGTGTTCCTGATGGCCCCGATCCACCACCACTACGAGAAAAAGGGTTGGGCCGAGCCACAAATCGTCATCCGTTTCTGGATCATCTCGCTCATTCTGGCGATGATCGGACTGGCCACATTGAAAGTCCGCTGAGGTTTCGGCGCAACCATCAAAAGTGCGCGGCAATCGGGTGGTCTTGCACGCCCACATCCTGTGCAGGGGCAGCCGCCATATGACAGGTTGCGTTTGACCAAAATGGTCCGGCCAAACGGGGCCACGGGCCAGCATGTATCCAGCTTTGAAACGAGACGCACATCACAAAAAGACGTCGTCCCATAAAAAAGGGACCGGCCAAAGCAATGACCGGTCCCGTCTTGATTGAGCGCATGCGTCTCGGCAAAAGCCTTATTGGCGTGCGATTTCCATCCAGTTGCCGTCTTTGATGACCGAGATCACCACTTCGTCAGCGCCTTGGTGATCCGTCGCGGAGTAGGTCACAGTGTTGCCCGAGACCACGTCCTCGTAGTTCAGGCTCTCGATGCCCATCTCGAACGACTTGGCATTCAGGTCTGGACCTGCGGCTTGCAGGGCGCGCACCATCGTTTCGGCTGCGGAATGGCCCAGCAACGCACCCGACCCGGGCAGTTCTTCGCCAGTCGCCTTGGTGTAGCGCGCAAAGAACTTTTGCACTTCGGGCTTGTCCATGCGCGACAGCAAATCGGCCCAACCAGATGCGGCATACATGCCTTCGGTCACGCCGCCGGGCACTTTGGCCATCACGGTGTGAAAGCCCGCAGAGGAGTTGAGGAACGACATGCCCGTCAGACCCAGCTTTTTGGCGGTGCCCGAAACGGTGATCGCCTGACGCACGCCCAAGGCAAGTGCCACAATTTCGCAGCCCTCTGCATTCAACTTCTGCAGCGCGCCCACAAAGTCCGAATCGTCAGGTTTGTGCGTCGTTTCCGTGACAAAGTTCAGACCGTCGGTTTCGGCGGAAATGGATTCGGCGCCTTCCTTGATGTCTTTGCCAAAGTCGGTGGGCAGGTACATGGCACAAATGTTGCTGACGCCCTTTTGCTCAGCCAGATAGGTGACGCCAATGCGGATCTGGTCGTAATAGGTCGCGGTGCCAGAATAGTGCAGCGGTGAAAACGGCTCGGCCATCTGACGCGCGGCGGACAGCGGCGAAACGTTCGGCACTTTCTTTGCGTCCTGCAGTTTGAAAGCCGCAATGTTCATCGGTGTTCCCAGCGACAACAGCATCGCAAAGACCTTGTCGCCATTGATCAGCTTGTTCATCCCCTGGATGGCTTTGGGCATCTGATAGGCGTGATCCTCAACGATAAAGCGGATCTTGCGGCCATGAATGCCACCCGCGTCGTTGACCTCGTCAAACACCAGCTGAGCAGCTTTGGTTGCCGGTGCGCCGAAAGCGGCGAACGGGCCGGACAGGTCGTTGTTCGACCCGATCAGGATTTCAGTATCGGTGATGCCCTGCTCGGCATAGGCTGGTGCTGCGGCCAGTGTTGCGGCAACCGCTGCCGTCGCGAGTTTGGTTGTCAGTTTTTTCATTGGTCGTCTCCCTTATGTGTTGTCTTGTGAGTGGCGCGGGCCGATGCGGTCAATACATCTGACTGATCAGCTTTGCGTGTTTGGTTTCGACAAAACTGCGCTTGAGTTTCATGGTTGGGGTCAGTTCGTCATCATCTGCAGTCAGCAAAACGTTGATCAGGCGGAAATCCTTGATTTGCTCGACCCGCGCGAAATCCTTGTTTACGGTTTCGACGGTCTCGCGGATCAAGTCCTGAACCTGTGGCGCGGCACACAGGGACGCATAGTTTGAAAACGGCACCCGGCGGTCCTGGGCGAATTTTTCGACGTTTTCCTGATCAATCATCACCAGACAGGTCAGGAACTTGCGCTTGTCCCCGATCACCACAACGTCCGAGATATAGGGCGAGAATTTGAGTTTGTTCTCAATCTCGGCGGGGGTGATGTTCTTGCCGCCTGCGGTGATGATGATGTCTTTGAGGCGCCCGGTGATGGTCAGGAATCCCTGATTGTCGATCATGCCCACATCGCCGGTGCGCAGCCAGCCATCCTCGGTAAAGGTCTCGGCGGTCTTTTCGGGGTTTTTCCAATAGCCCTGAAAGACGTTGCCGGCCTTGTACTGCACTTCGCCCTCGGGCGAGACTCGGATTTGTGCGCCGGGCAAAACCGCGCCCACCGTGCCGATTTTGTTGGTCGCTTCGCTGTTGATTGCGATCACGCCAGAGCTTTCGGTCATGCCGTAGCCCTCAAGCACGGGCACGCCAATCGATTGATACCATTCCAGTAAGTCAGGCGAGATCGGGGCCGCTCCGGATCCGCCTCGGCGCAAACGGTCCATCCCGATCATCCGGCGCAGGTTTTGCAGCAGGGCGACATCCCAGAACCGATAGGCCAGGTTGGTGCCAAACGGCACTGCATTGCCGTTCGCCAGACAGTCCGCGCGCGCCCCCCCGGCCTTCAGCGCCTGTCCATAGGCCCATTTTTGCATCCCCGTGGCATCGCCGATGCGGATGGCGACCTGGGAATAGATCTTTTCCCACAGGCGCGGCACGGCCACAAATGTTTGCGGGCTGACCTCTTGCAGGTTGTCGAAAATCGTCTCGGGGCTTTCGGCGAAATTGATCGTGGACGCGGCGGCGATGGGCGCGTTGACAGAAAACACCCGCTCTAGAATGTGACAAAGCGGCAAGAAACAAAGCTGATCATCGGTGTCAAACACCGGCCCATCGCGAAGCCCGGCTGACACCGAATACATCAGGTTGCCATGGCTGATCATTGCGCCTTTAGGCTTGCCTGTGGTGCCGGAGGTATAGACCAGAATGGCTGTGTCCTCGGGCAAGGTGGCGTCAATCGAGGTGTCAAAAGCCTGCGGGTGGGCTGCGTCGTATTGGGCACCGATGTCATAAAGTTCGTCGATGAACATGATTTGCGGATCACTGAACCCATGCAGCCCGTCGCGTTCGATGACGATGACCTTGATCAGGTCCGGCATCTTGTCACGCACCTGTAAAAACTTGTCCAGCTGTTCGTCGTTTTCAACAAACAGGAACCGGCTGTCAGAGTTGTTGACCAGGTATTCAAGCTGAGAGGCGGAATCCGTGG
>JBGCDD010000026.1:0-3872 GCA_045105075.1 Sedimentitalea sp.
CTAAGTGAGGCGGCTTTTCAGAAGATCGCCGGATTTCATCAAGATCGGATGGCCGACCATCGAGAACGCGGTGTTGATCTGTTTCAGCGCGCGCAGGGTTTCCTGATGGATATTGCTGGTCTCGATGCTTTCGGTCAGCCCCTCGCGCAGACGGCCGATGTGGCTGCGTTGCAGTTTTTGCTCGACTTTGCGCACCTTTTCCTTTGCCGCCACAAGCTCGCGCGCCTCGGCCGGGTTCTGGTTCAACATCACGTTCAAGGCGAGCTGCAAATTGCTTTGGACCCGATCGGTAAAGTCACGGATTTCATCACGGCCCTGCTGCGAAAACTGGAGGTTTTGCATATCCAGACGTTTGGCAAGATCCAGCATGATCCGCGAAATCGCATCAGACGCGGAATCGAGATTTGACGAAATCGAAGCAAGCTCCATTGAGCGACGACTGAGATCTTCGTCCATGCCTTTTTGCCCGAGGCGCGCCAGATAGAGCTTGATGTCCAAATGCGTTTGCTTGATCACCTTGTCCTGATCCGCGATGATGCTGGCCGTGGCGCCATTCCACTGATCATAAAGCGGCCCTACCGCGATCAACATTTGTTCGATCTTTTGACCCATTCCAAGCAGTTCGCGCGCGGTACAGTCGATGGCGCGCCCAGGGCGGTCAAGCAACGCGGGATCAAGCGCGCTGATGACCTCAAGCCCACCATTCGAGGCTGGTTTTTCGACCATTACATAAGACAGAGCGGCGGTAATTGGACGTACAAATGGCAAAGCAACCAGCGCCAGCAACAGATTGAAGACAAGATGCAAATTGATGGATTGCCGGGCTGGATTTGCGCCCAGATGGTTTAACATCTCGGGCATCACCGCAACCGCGAACACCACCAACGCCGCACCGCCCCCCCGCAGGATCAGATTGGCCATGACCATTTGCCGGGCGGCCAGCGGCGCCGAATAGGTCAGCACAAACGCAATGAAACCGCCGCCCAGGTTTGCCCCAAGGATCATGGCTGCGGCGGCCGGGGTGGGCAAGATCGACTGGCCGGCCAAAGTCACAAACAACAACACCGCCGCGACACTGGAATGGACGCCCCAGGCGAACACCGCCCCAATGACGAAAGCTGTCAGCAGATCCCGACCGAGATAGGCCATGATTGCTTGCGTCGCGGGGTTGGATATCATCGGTTCGGTCGCGTCCCGGATCATATCAAGCGACACAAAAATCAGGGCAAGCCCGATCATGATCCGGCCAATCTGGCGCGTGTTGCTGCCTTCACCGCGCAGAAATATTGAAACTCCAAGCACCAGCAAGACCGGAACAAGGATGGGCTGGCGCACCATCAACAGCTGGGTCACCAAGGCAGATCCGACATCGGCCCCCAACAAGATCGCCAATCCCGTCGCCGTTGCAAGACCGCCAAGCGCAACAAAGTTGGACACAAGAACCGCAACTGCGGTCGAACTTTGCAGCAACACGGCCGCACCCAGGCCTGTGCCGGCTGCAAGCAATCGGTTTTTGGCGGAATGGCGCAACCAGACGCGCAACGGTGCGGCGAACCCTCTTTCGACCCCGGTGCGCACCAGGCGCACGGCCCAGATCAGCAGGGCCGCAGCGCCGGCGATATGGATCAAGAGTTGGATGGCATGAGGTTCGGTCAAGGCGCTCTTTCCGTCGTTGATGAGGATCAGAAAGGAAAGGGCCCTGATCCAGACACCGGCCCGATGCGGATCGATTGAAACCCGTTTTCCCAACGGTGTAACAAACAGCCGTCCTCTTGGGTCAAAAATCCGACCGGCGCATCGGCGCGGCGATCATAGGCGATTGTGCTGCCGGGTGAAGGCGCCGAAACCGCAATATGCCCGGCCACATCGGCGACGATCATACAGTGAATGTGGCCACAGACCATCCGTAGCGTTCCAGAATAGCCGGTCAAAATGTCACGTAGCGCGTCGCGATTGATCAGCCCGATGTTGTCCATAAAATCGATGCCGCAGCGGAACGGAGGGTGGTGCAGGGCCAGCACGACAGGCTCATTTCGAGCCTGTGAAAGGGCGTTTTGCAGGAATTCCAGCGATTGAGGCACCAGAGTTCCCAGCCCTTGACCCTCGACAAGTGTATCAAGTCCGATCAGATGAACATCGCCCAGTTTTTGGTGCCAGTTCAACGGACCAGTCTCAGGCAGTTGATCGGCAAAGGCGGCGCGCAACGCGTCACGGGCGTCGTGGTTGCCGGGGATGACCAAGGTCTTCAGGCCCAAAGGCGCGATGATCGATCTGAACCGCGCGTAACTCTCGGCGCTGCCGTCATCGCTCAGATCGCCGCTGACCAGCAGCGCATCAACCTGCCCGATCTGGTCGCGAATGCTGTTGATCCGCACCACCAGCCGCACCAGCGCATCGGCGGTGTCCAGCCGCCCCGATACAACGGCGCCCTCAGGCACGATATGGGTGTCGGACAGCTGCAGGATCGTCGTCATTTGATACCTGCGCGCAAGAATGCCTGGACGAACTGGCGCTGGAAAATCAGGAAAGCAATCAGCAGCGGGGCGACAGACATCAGCGTCGCCGCAGAGATGATGCTGATATCAACGCCGTTTTCCGGTGCGCCGAAGATGGAAAGACCAACTGTCAGGGGCCGTGTTTCGGGCGAGTTTGTCACGATCAGCGGCCACAGGAAATTGTTCCAATGGGTCGACACAGACACCAGCGCATAGGCCAGATAAGTGGGTTTGGCCAAAGGCACGTAGACCCGCCACAAAATGCCCAACAACCCGCATCCCTCGATGCGCGCGGCCTCGTGCAACTCGATGGGCACACCTTTAAAGGCCTGACGCATCAGGAAAATGCCAAAGGCGCTGGCCATATAGGGCATGCCGACACCAAGAATTGTATCAAACAGCCCAAGGCGCGAGATCATCGCATAGTTTTCCACGATCAGGACTTCGGGCAGGATAAAAAGCTGCATCAGCACCAGAATGAACACATAGTCTTTGCCGGGAAACTGCAATTGCGCAAAAGCAAAGCCTGCCAACGTGGTCAGAACAAACTGGCCAATCAAAATTACGGTGACCAGCATAAAGGTGTTGATGAAGTATTTCAGCCAGGGCGCGCCAGCCCAGGCGACGCGAAAATTGTCCAGCGTCCAGGGCGAAAACAGGTTCAGGTTTACCGCATCCGATGTCGAATGGGTCGCCGCCCAAAAGGCGAACAGCAAAGGCGCAATCCAGATGATCGCCAGCAAAATTGCGCCGAAACTGTCCATGAATTTGACCAGGCTCTTCATTGATAATGCGTCCTTTTATCAAGATAGAAGAACTGCACGGCCGCCACGATTCCCAAGACTGCGATCACCATGATGGTCATGGCGGCCGCACTGGGTGCGTCGAAAAAGGCAAAGGCCATTTCCCAGATGTAATAGAGGATCAGCTTGGACGCATCCGACGGCCCGCCCTTGGTCAGAATGAACAAATGATCGATGAGTTTAACCGAATTGATCATCGCATTGACGGCAATGAACAACGTCGTGGGCATCAGCAGCGGCAGCACAATACGGCGCGTGTAGGTCCAGCGGCTGGCGCCTTCGATGTCGGCGGCTTCTTTGAGGTCTTCGGGGATCGTTTGCAGCGCCGCCAGGTAAAAGATCATGAAAAACCCGGCTTCTTTCCAGATCGTCACGATTATGATCGCCCAAAGCGCGGTTTCCGGCTGCCCCAGCCAGTTGACCGTTGGCAGGCCAAAAACACTGCCGATCTGGTCCAATACACCCAAGCCGGGGGTGTAGAAAAACAGCCAAAGGTTGGCAGCAGCAATCATCGGCAAAACGGTTGGAGTAAAATAGGCGGTGCGCACAAAGCCGCGTGCGGAAATCTTGGAAT
>JBGCDD010000027.1:0-7643 GCA_045105075.1 Sedimentitalea sp.
CTTTCCTGACTTTGTGGCACGCAGCCGGGCGGCGCCTGACAGCGAGTTGCGCGACTGGCGGATCTGGAAAACCATGTGGGAGGACACCCGCGCCCGGCTTGCCGACACCCCGCATATCGACATACACAGGTGGTCATCCGACGCGCCTTTTTGTGCCTGAAACGGCCAAATGCGCCAAGTCTCCCGCGCCGCGCCGCCCCCCCCAGCCTGACGAAAGGTTCTCCATGAAAGACTTTATTTGCCTTGATGCAGACGACAATGTTGTGACGGCGACGCGCGCTTTGGAGGTTGGCAGCGAGATAGACGGCGTGACAACCACTGCGCTGATCCCGTCGGGGCACAAGATCGCCACGCGCGCCATTCGCAGCGGCGAACAGGTGCGCAAATACGCGCAATTCATCGGGTTGGCCTCGGAAGATATTGCGCCCGGCGCGCATGTGCACACCCATAATGTCGCCTTTGCCGGCACCGATGGCGCCTATGAATTCGGCACCGACATGCGCCCGGTCACGCCGGCGACGGGCGACACGTTCATGGGGTTCAAGCGCGAAAACGGGCAGGTCGGAACGCGCAATTACATCGCCGTGGTGACCTCGGTGAATTGCTCGGCGACGGCGGCGCGGCGCATTGCGGATGCGTTTGGCCCCGACCAGATGGCCGCGTTTCCCAATGTCGACGGCGTGGTCGCTTATGTGCACGGCACCGGCTGCGGCATGGCGGGCGACGGCGAAGGATTCGAGGCGCTGCAAAGGGTGATGTGGGGCTATGCGCGCCACCCCAACAACGCCGGCGTGCTGATGGTGGGCCTGGGCTGCGAGATGAACCAGATCGACTGGCTGCTCGAGGCCTACGGGCTGAAACACGGACCACTGTTTCACACGATGAACATCCAGAATGTCGCCGGATTGCAGAAAACCATCGACATGGGCATCGCAAAAGTGCGCGCCATGCTGCCGATTGCCAACCAGGCCGAGCGCGAACCGTGCCCGGCCTCAGAACTGAAGGTGGCACTGCAATGTGGCGGCTCCGACGCCTGGAGCGGGATCACCGCCAACCCCGCTTTGGGCCATGCTTGCGATCTGTTGGCGGCGCAAGGGGGCACCGGCGTGCTGGCTGAAACGCCCGAAATTTACGGCGCCGAGCATCTTTTGACCCGCCGCGCCGTGGACCGCGCCACGGGTGACAAGCTGGTCGGGCTGATCAAATGGTGGGAAGATTACACCGCGCGCAACCGTGGCAGCATGGACAATAACCCAAGTCCGGGCAATAAAAAGGGCGGTTTGACCACGATCCTGGATATATCGCTGGGGGCCGCGGCCAAGGGTGGCACCTCGCCGCTGACCGGAGTTTACAAATACGCCGAGCCGGTCACCGCGCGCGGTTTCACCTTTATGGACAGCCCCGGATACGACCCCGCCAGCGTCACCGGTCAGATCGCGGGGGGCTGTAATCTGGTGGTGTTCACGACCGGGCGCGGCTCGGCTTTTGGGTCCAAACCAGCGCCGACGATCAAGGTGGCGACCAATTCCGACATGTTCGCGCGCATGATCGATGACATGGACATCAACGCTGGCGACATGCTGAGCGAGGGCGTTTCGTTGGAAGAAAAGGGCCGCGAGATCTATCAGATGCTGCTGCGCGTGGCCTCGGGTGAGGCCTCCAAATCCGAAGCCCAGGGCCTGGGCGACTACGAGTTCGTCCCCTGGCAAATCGGAGCCGTCATGTGAAACGCGTGGTTGTCGCAGGCGCGGGGCTGATCGGCAAACGCCATGTGCAAACCGTGCTCGAGCACCCCAATTGCGAACTGGTGGGTGTCGTGGAGCCAAACCCATCGATCCAAACAGATGTGACGCGCTTTGACAGCATGAGCGACGTCAAAACCCCGGTTGATGGCGTTATCATCGCCACACCGACCCATCTGCACGCGGCCCACACAGTCGAGGCGGCGCAACGAGGCTGGCACGTGCTGATCGAAAAACCTGTGGCTGGCACCCTGAGCGACGCGCGCGCCGTGCAAACCCATCTGGCAGGCACGAACATCCGCTCGCTTGTGGGCCATCACCGCCGCTATCACGCGTGTGTCCAACAGCTGAAATCACTGATCGCAGATGGCTCCCTTGGCAAGGTCGTCACTGTCTCGCTGATCTGGGCCATGAACAAGCCCGACAGCTATTTTGACGGCAACTGGCGCACCGCTGGCGGCAGCCCGGTGATGATCAATCTGGTTCATGACATCGACCTTTTGCGCTTTGTCATTGGCGACATCACCCAAACCGCAGCCCTGCGCGGCGCGGCCTTGCGCGGCAACGAACGCATCGAAAGCGGCGCGGTTGCCGTAATGTTCGACAATGGCGCAACCGGCACAATCGCTTTTGCCGACACCACCCCGACGCCATGGGGTTTTGAGGCCGCAACTGGCGAAAACCCGAATATCCCCGCCACCCACCAAGACATGCTGTGGATCACAACAACCAAGGGCGCGATCAGTTTCCCGTCGATGACCGTCTGGAGCGGGACGGACTGGACCGCGCCGGCAACTCCGATTCCATTCGACAAAGCCGAAAACACCAGGACACCGCTCGAGGCACAGTTGGATCATTTCGTCGAAGTTATGGACGGGGCCCAGCCGCTGATCGACGTGGCCGACGCCACCCGGACCCTGGCCATTGCCGAAGACATCGAAACCCAGCTTGCCGCACAGGCTGCACCGCGAAAGGCCGCCTATGCCTGAATGTCTGTCTCCCGCCCAAATCGCGCAGTACAATGCGAACGGTTATCTGGTGCTTGAAAACCAAATCCCCGAAGACTGGCTGGCCCGGATCCGCGCCGAGATCGCCCGCTTTGAGGCCGAAGCGGCACCGTTGACCGCCTCGAATGATCGCCTGGATCTGGAAGACAGCCACACCCCCAGCGCCCCGCGTCTGCGCCGGATCAAACTGCCGCATACTATTTCGGACGTGATGCGCAGGCTGATGTATTCCGATCATATCCTGGCCCCGGCCCGCGATCTGATTGGTCCCGACCTGCGCCTGCACACCAGCAAATTGAACATGAAATCCGCAGGGTATGGCGCGGCGGTCGAATGGCATCAGGACTATGCGTTTTACCCCCATACCAATGACGACATTCTTGCCATTGGCGTCTGCATTGACGATATGGCGGCCGAAAACGGCCCGTTGATGGTGTATCCCGGCAGCCACAAGGGCCCGGTTTTTGACCACCATGTCGATGGCGTTTTCGCGGGCGCCATGCTGCCGCAAGACAACGGTTTGAACCCCGAAGACGCTGTGCAACTGACCGGCCCTGCCGGCTCGATCAGCATCCATCACGGGCGTATGGTGCATGGGTCTGCGCTCAATACATCGGATCGCCCGCGTCGCATTTTGTTCTATGAAATGATGGCGGCTGATGCGTTTCCGATCATGGGGTCGATGACCCGCTGGGACGGGATTGAGGACTATGACACGCGGATGCTGTGCGGCACGCCCACGATCAATCCGCGTCTCAAGGACATTCCGGTGCGCATTCCGCAACCCCAGCCGGACGTGCCTATATCGATCTACGAAATCCAGAAGGGCATGAAAAAACGTGCCTTTGATACCTTAAAATAACGCTGAAAGGACTCAGAGAGATGAGCAAACCCGCAATTGGATTTATTGGCCTTGGCCTGATGGGCGGCGCCATGGCAGGCCGCTTGCAAGACCAGGGGTATGCCCTCAGCGTGCTTGGCAATCGCGATCGCACCTATCTGGACGCGGCCATCGCACGCGGCGCAACCGAAGCCAAAACCGCCAAAGAAGTGGCCCAGGCCAGCGATATCGTCATGTTGTGCATGGGCACGTCCGATCATGTTGAATCCCGGATGCGCGGCGATGAAGGCGTGATCGCGGGGCTGCGCGCCGCCGCCACGGTCATTGACTTTGGCACGTCACTTCCGGGCAGCAGCCGCACGTTGGCAGGCGAAGTCAGCGCCGCAGGCGGCACTTATCTGGACGCTCCGTTGGGGCGCACGCCCGCCCATGCCAAAGATGGATTGTTGAACATCATGGCTTCGGGCGACAAGGTGGCGTTTGACAGGGTTGAACCTGTTTTGCAGGACCTGGGCGAGAACGTGTTTCACCTGGGCGACATTGGGTCGGGCCACACCATCAAGCTGATCAACAACTTTTTCGGCATGACCGTAGCCAACGCCATGGCCGAAGCTTTTGCCATGGCTGACCTCGCCGGCGTGGACCGCGCCAAGGTGTACAATGTGATGTCCGCCGGCCCGCTGCATTCCGGTATGATGGATTTCGTCAAAGCCTACGGCGTGGATGGTGATGCCACCAAACTGGAGTTCGCGATCAAAAACGCGGCCAAAGACATTGGGTATTACGCCCAAATGGCCAAGGACGCGGGCGCCGACAGCATCATGTCAAAAGGCACTCTGGCGGCATTGGAAGAAGCACGCGACAGCGGACAAGCCGACGATATGGTCAGCCAGATGGTCGATTTCTACGCCAAGCGCTTCAAAGGCTAAACTTGGCCGTCACCGCCGCGTCCACCCACGATTTACCACGGCTCGGCATCGTCATGATGCTGGGTGCGTGGCTGCTGTTCTCGGTGGTGGACACTGGCGCAAAGTGGCTGGCGGTGGCGGGTATTCCGGCCTTTCAATTGGCGTTCATGCGCTATGCCAGCCATTTTATCATCTCAATCGCCGTGATTGCCAAGGGTGGCGTCGACGCAGATCGGTTCAAAACGGATCACCTGTGGCAGGTCGTCAGCCGGGCCTTGCTGCTGGTGTCAGCTACACTGTGCAATTTCTATGCGCTGCGGTTCCTGCCTCTGACCGTTGTTTCGGCGATCATGTTTTCGAGCCCTGTCGTGGTCTGTTTTCTATCAGTGTCGGTTCTGCGTGAACGGGTCGGTCCGTGGCGTTGGGGCGCAATTCTGTTAGGGTTTATCGGCGTTTTGATTGTCGTGCGCCCTTTCGGCACGGCGTTTCATCCGGCCATGCTGCTCATCATCTACAATGCGACGGCTCTGGCGATCTATTCCATCATGACCCGGCAGCTCTCGGGCATCGTCGCGGTGGATACGATGCAGTTTTACATGGGTTTGGTTGGCACATCAGCGCTGCTGCCATTCGCGCTTTGGGTGTGGATCTGGCCGGACACCACATGGGGTTTGGTCATTCTGGTCAGCCTGGGTGTGCTGGGCTGGGGCGGACATCAATTGCTGACCAACGCGCACCGGTTTGGCACCGCAAACCAGCTGATGCCGTTCACCTATTCCTTCCTGATTTATGTGGCGATCGGGGGCTATCTGCTGTTTGGCACGGTGCCTGACTTCTGGACGGTTATGGGCGCTCTGGTGATCATGTGCGCCGGCCTGATCATTTGGAAACGCGAACAGAAATAGGATGTTCTGTGGCTTTGATCTGAACAGATTTGACCAGTGCATTCAGGACATGGCCCGAGATCTGGTTTAGGGAATTTACAATCCCCCCCTGCGTTCCTAGGCTCTTGGCATCAAACCGGGAAGAACGCATGATTTCAACCGCTGATTTCGCAGTTATTGGCGCAGGCGTCGTGGGCGCCTGTATTGCTTATGGCCTGTTAAAACGCGGCCATTCGGTGATCGTTCTGGATGGCGCCAAATCAGACCCCCGCGCGTCCGGCGCCAATTTTGGGCTGGTTTGGGTGCAGGGCAAAGGAACCGGCATCCCCGCTTATCAACGGCTGTCACGTGCCTCTGCGGATCGCTGGAACAGCTTTGCCAGCGAACTTGAAACCCTGGTCGACGGCGCAACCGGCGCGCTCGCCCTTGAACAAAACGGAGGCTTGTCTTTTACCTTCGGCGAGGATGGGTTCGAGGCGCGAAAACAGAAATTGAACCGGCTTCACAATGAACGCGGTGCTGACGGCGATGATCACGAGATGATTGATCGGGCACAGCTTCAACATCTGATGCCGGATTTCCAGCTGGGCCCTGATGTTTCCGGCGCAAGCTTTTGCGGGCGCGATGGATGCGTGAATTCGCTCAAGCTGCACATGCTGCTGTTGCGGGCAATTGAAAAACTGGGGGGGCAAATCTGGTTCGAAGCCACGGTTCGCGCCATCCAAAATACCAACGGCACTGGCTGGATTCTTGATACCGAGAAGGGCCAGGTTTCGACGGCACATGCGATTGCGGCGGCGGGACTTGGAACCAAAGACATGGCTGCGCAACTGGGGCTGACTGTGCCGGTTCGACCCCAACGTGGTCAGATCCTTGTGGGCCAGCGCATGCCCAAAATCATGACCCTGCCCGCCAGCACCTTGCGGCAAACCGCAGATGGTACGTTTCTGTTTGGCGCCACAGAGGAAGAGGTCGGCGTTGATCTTTCAACCTCGTTGTGGGGCGCGCGCGAGTTGGCCCAACACGCCGCCAAGATTTCGCCCGCGCTGCGCAACACCAACATTCTGCGCCATTGGTCCGGGTTGCGCGTGATGACACCGGACGGCGCACCAATTTACGACTTTGCCAAAACCGCAAGCGCTGCCGCCTGTCATTCTGGCATAACTCTGGCGCCGATTCACAGTGACGTATTTGTCGAGCATGTTTTGGGCGACACAGCCCCCAGCACCCTCGACGCCTTCCACCCTGGCCGATTTTAGATCAACGGCCAAAATGTCAACAAAACGGAAAGAGCCCCCCTTGATAGAACGCATTGACCAAACCGCGCGCATGAGCCGTATCGTAAAACACAATGGTGTCATTTACCTGTGTGGACAGGTCGGCGCGGGTGACTCCGTCGCCGGACAAACCGCAGATTGCCTGTCACGCGTTGATGCGCTTTTGCAAGAGGCCGGCTCAGACCGCGAACACATGCTGCAGGCGATCATTTGGCTGTCCGATATGTCCGACTTTGCCGAAATGAACGCAGTCTGGGACGCGTGGGTTCCCACCGGTCACGCTCCCGCACGCGCCTGCGGAGAAGCAAAACTGGCCCGCGACGCGCTAAAGGTCGAGATCATCGTGACCGCTGCGGAAAAATAGGGCCTGTTGCGGCCGGATCTTCACAGCACATCCGCCCATCCACTTGACCTGCAACGCGCATTCCCGCGATGTGACGCGTTTCGGTTTGATGCCGCGCGTCCGAATTGCCCATGTTGCGAACCCGTTTCCATCCACACAGAGTGCGGGGCGCTTCCAGCTTTTACAAAGACAAAGTCCATACCTTGCCCGCACCGGTTGCGGCATCACCGAGCGGCTTCTTGGAAGGCCTCTCGCGACCGCCACCTGCGTCGAAGAGCAATCAAGTTTCATGATAAGTCCCAGGAAGGGAGCAATTTTGCGCACCACCAGGCGTTCGAGGCTCCGAACTGAGGTGCCCTTATTTTCCTAGACGGTTTGCTTGGTAATTTTGGAACCAAGGCGAGACGGATATGAGCAAGGGCATACGATTTACGGGTGAGTTTAAGCGGGACGCTGTAACGCAGGTTGTTGAGCGTGGCTATGCGGTCAGCGAAGTGGCGGAGCGGCTGGGGATTAGCACTAGGTCGCTGTACACTTGGAAGACACAGTTTTCGAAGCCACCTCATGTACGATCAGAGGTTTTGGATCAGGCCGTTGAGATCAGGCGGTTGAAGCGCGAACTGGCCCGCGTGACGCAAGAC
>JBGCDD010000028.1:0-18834 GCA_045105075.1 Sedimentitalea sp.
TCGTTCAACTTGGCTTGATTATCGCCCGAGATATCAACGGCTTTGGGGACTTACGGCCTAAGATGTCGGTTGGTGTTTTCATTGCCGCCGCGCTGCCGCGGGCGGTTAGGATGGCAAAAGTAGGCTTCGATCTTGGCGGCCCTTGTAAACCCGCGATGCCCTGCCATTTCTGAGCTTTGAGCCCAACTCAACACTTTGAAACGCTTTTTCGCCTGTTCGATGGGGGCCGTGATGACGCTTTGGGTGTCTTTCGTCTCAACCTTCGCCAACATCAAGAAACCGGGAATGGCATGAGACGTGCGGCGTGTTTTTCGTTTGGATGCTTGCGCTTGAGCCAACCGGCGTATTTGTTGGGGTGAGCGTTTTCGAACCAGTCGCCGGATGCCACCAAACTGAGCCAAATGAGGAAAGATCGAAGATAACGCACGATTGGAGTGCCAACCAATCAAGCTCGTCGCCTCGCCTTGTGGCCACCGATCCCAAATCTTTTAAGTCAGCGCGCCTGTCTAAAACACCCGCGTACGATGGCTCATGCAGACAGTGTGGAAAATCCGGATTTCCGTCTGCTCGGTCGATTTACGGATGCGTTTGTGGATCAGATGAATTTGGCTGAAGCGGGATTTGGGCGGGTGACGCAGGAAGTACGGGGGCGGCTTGGATATGATCCCGCGGACCTGCTAAAGCTCTACATTTATGGTTATCTGAACTGCGTTCGCTCAAGTCTTCGATTGCAAGTCGAATGCCGTCGCAACAGCGAGTTGATCTGGCTGTTGCGACGTTTTGCAAACGACGTGAAAACCATTGCCGATTGGCGTCGAAACAACCGTTAAGCTTTCAAACAGGTGTTCTGCGAACTCGGTATTCTGTGCTGACAGTTGGATTTGCTGGGGCGGGAGCTGATCGTTGTCGGTGGCACGCGGACCAAGGCGGTGAACGGCAAAGACCGGAACTTCATCAGGGCTTCGTTTGCCAAGCTCATCGCGCAGAGCGATGAACGGTTTGAGAAGGACTCGACCCAGCTCGACACCGGCGATGAGGGTGAAAATGTGGTGCCGGTGATGACATAACGGATGATGTTGCGGTCAGGATCGCCAATAATCCGCTCTAAAAAACCAAGCGACGGCAGGGGCATCTGAAGCAGCTTAATGGCAGCGGCAAAGATCAACTTTCGTTGATAGATCCAGATGCCCGCGCCATCGCCCGCATGACCAAACCCGGCGTGGGGTACAATGTTCTGATCGCCGTGCAGCAGGTGAGCGATCAAGGTACTGGACTATGGCCATCTCACGCCGGCGTCGAAGGCAGCTGAGAATGTGCCAGGCGCGGACGCGCTCGAAGTGGCTGCTAACAGGGGATATCTCCAGGCTGAAGACATCGAAACATGCGAAGTCGCAGGCATGGCGCCCTATGTGTTCAAGCCGGATGGTAGCCTAGCCAAACTTGGTGGGGTCTTTCCAAAGGAGGTCTTCACCTTTGATGGCTAACGCGGCGGCTATGTCTGTTCGGGCGCTTGTTTCCTGCGAAGACGTGGTACGGCCAAGCGTGGAAGCCGCGTCCCACCGCAGGAAAAGGCTGAAAGCAAAGTACCACAGGGACGCAACCAGATTTATCCCACGGGTGCAGTTGGAGCAGCGAGCGCACCGCTCGATGACACTGCACATGACATTTGGAGGCACTCAACCCCGAACACCATGTTACGGCGGCCGCATCCGACCTCTCAAAGAACGATGACCTTGACCCTCCGGAATTCACAGATCGACAAACAGGTCATCTAATTGCACTCAATTGGCCCTTGGTGTGATCCAAACAAAACGGGTGCATGGATCCAGGCGCGCCATGAAAGACATCGGCGGACCTGGTTTTCTGACGCTTTTGATCCGGTTTCCCAGATGCCACAGACCAGCGGTCACGCACAGCCAGTCCGTCCACAGAGGTTCTCATTTCAAAAACGTCCGCGGCGATTTACAATGGTCATGAGGTCGATCCCCTGTGGTTGTTATCGGTTGCTGATGCATTTCCGGCGTTATCCCTGCTGCAGTGGTTTCCAACCGGTTTGCCGGGCACGGTGGATGAAAACTTACTGAGATCGGGTAAGGACGGAGAAGTCTTGGGCCGTTTGCAAGTTTTGCGCCTGTGCGCGCGTCAGCTGTGTTTACGTCTCGCACCCCGAGGTGTCAGACCAGCGGATGACCGACCTGTTCGCAGCCTCGGGGGACTTTCGCGAACGTGGCGATTTTTCGTTGCGAATGGTACGCTCCGTCTAAAACCAAGAGCTTGCGACTGAGTATGTCATGGGCAGCGATGCGCATTCGAAATTCAAGTGTTTCGCTTTCCCGTTGCAGGGTGGTCCGGGTTTTCTGGTGATGAATGCCGAAGACCTGTTGGGTGTCGTCGCGCCAAATCCCGGCTGTTTCATTCGATCACATTGGCGATGTTTTTGACGTTTGGCCGGGCGAAGTTCAAATCAATCTGGCTTCGGGCCACCAATATTGGACATGAATGCTATTCCCCCCGTTGTTTGTAGGGTTGGGTGACCATGCCGTCGTGCGGCTGGAACAGTTTCGCACACCGGAGACCATGGCCAAACTTTCTCTGCTGCAGGTTGGCGAGCATTTGATGTGCCTGACTGGCAACCGTTTTCGCGAGACGGCAACTGCGCGCGCCAAAGGCGGCTTTGATTGCGCGGGGTGATGTAAATCTGCAGCATATGTGTTGCAGATAATAAACGGCTTGTTCGAATCGCCGTGCTTGGCTAACCAAGCCGCATTCGTAAAGCCAACCAAAGGAGGGCGCATCATGATCAGATTTTTCGCACCTCTCGATTGGCCGATCACAGCCTGAGCGATAGTTCGGTACCGCTGTGATGTTATGGGGATTTTCCCCTATGTTATTACGAATATGGAACCTTTTACATGGGCACTCCTGATACAGAGGGCCGTCGTTCTGCGCCGCAGATCGATGGGATCCTCACCAACTTCTTTAGCTCTGACGCCTGGATTGACGGGCGCGCACAACAACAATTGCGCCAAGTGGCGGCCTGGAACGGGGTCACCAAAATCGCCGCCTTTCCCGACCTTCACCCCGGAAAATATGGCCCAGTGGGCTGTGCGGTGCAAAGCGATGTGATCTATCCGCAACTGATCGGCAATGATATTGGTTGTGGCATGGCGCTGTTTCAGCTGGATCTGCCGCTGCGCAAGTTCAAGCTGGAAAAAGCTGTGCGTCGATTGCGGGCTCTAGGCGATCCGCCGGACACGGTTGAGGGCGCGCTGCTCGAACAGCACGGGCTTGCGACCGATATGGTCCCCGAGGCACTTGGGACGATTGGTGGCGGCAATCACTTTTGCGAGGTTCAGACCCTCAGTGCGCGCGAAACGGGGTGCGATCTGGACCCTGATCTTTGCTATCTTCTGGTGCATTCCGGATCGCGCGGGCTTGGGGCGGCAACGCTGGCGGCTTTGCCCGAGACGGCGTTTGAGGGTCTGCGCGCCGATTGCGAGGTCGGCGCAAGCTATGTGCGTGCGCACGGGCAGGCAGTGCGTTGGGCGGCGTTGAACCGCGCAATGATCGCAGACCGTGCGGCGCGGGCGTTGCGGGCTGATGTGCGTCTGTTGTGCGATGTGCCGCATAACCTGCTGACCCAGACTCTCGCCGGTTGGTTGCACCGTAAAGGCGCGGCGGTGGCGGGCGGTTTGGTGCCTGTGGCTGGCTCGCGGGCTTCGCCCAGCTATCTGGTCAAATCGCTTGATCCGCCCGCGGCGCTTGGCGCGTTGGCCCATGGGGCTGGCCGGCGCTACGACCGCGCATCGATGCATGGACGGGTAGGCGGCAAACGTTCGGATCTTGCGGCGATGACGCGCACAGCATTTGGCGGGCGGGTGATCTGTGAAGACCGCGATCTGCTGATCGAGGAGGCGCCGCAAGCCTACAAATCGGCGCGTTTGGTGGTTGATGATCTGGAGCTGACCGGCGTGGCGCGGCGCGTGGCCACATTTAACCCGTTGGTGACGTTCAAGAAAACCCGGTTGGAGGCAGGAACATGAGAGGGTCTGATCACATCTCGCTTTTGCTCACGGCAGGCGATGGTCCGGCGGAATGCAGGCTGGCCGTGGCGCATTGTGTGACGCGCATGCAACAAGAGGGCGACGATCTGGGCCTGTCACTGTCGGTGCACCTCAGCGATGCGCCGCATGGCCCGAAATCCGCAGTGATGGTGGTACACGGCGCCGCGCGCGAGCGGTTTGCGCAGCGCTGGTGCGGCACGGTGCAATGGCGCGCACCCAGTCCGCTGCGCCGTCACCACAAACGCGCCAACTGGTTCATCGGGATCTTTCGTTTGGCAGATGTGGGAGAGGGGCAGGGGCGCATTGCTACGAGTGATGTGCGCTTTTCCACCCTGCGCGCTGGCGGGCCAGGTGGGCAGCACCAAAACACCACCGACAGCGCCGTGCGCGCCGTGCATATGGCCACGGGGCTGACGGTGGTGGTGCGCGAGGCGCGTTCGCAACATCGCAACAAGGCGTTGGCTTTGAAGCGGTTGCAAAGCCTGTCCGACGCCAAGGCCATCGCCGATGCTGACGCGCAAAAGAGCCAGCAAAACCGGCTGCATCACGCGCTGGAACGGGGCAATCCGATACGTCGGTTTCAGGGGGCTAAATTCGACGAGAGTTAGCGTAAGACCGTTGTGTCAAAGCGCTGGTTTTGTTGGGGTGCGGCGGTGCCAGACAACCGACGCGGTGGCGGTGATGACCAAAGCACACAGAGCAAATTTGCTCATCACCTCCATTGTGCCTTCGATCAAAACCGCATGGACCACGCTGGTTAACACAATGACCACGGCCAGCGATTTGTGCGCGTGCTGCCACAGTCGTGGCCGCAGCTTTATGCGCCGGCGCAGGGCTGCCATCAGGGCGGCTGCAAAGACGGCCCACATAGCCACGACGCCCCAGGCCGAAAAAGGCGTAGGCGAGGAGAAGGTCAGCGCGTCGATCACATCCGGCGGGCTGGTCAGCCAAAGCGCTGCGACGTGCACCACCACCGCCACAAGCAAACCGCCCCCAACCGCGCGGTGGGCGCGGCGCGATTGCACCGCGTTTACCCCCGGCAGCGCACCACCTGCCAGCAGCGGCTGGATCAACAACAACGCCATCGCGATGATCCCGGCGAACCCCGCCGCAATGTAAATCGGCTCGCGCCAGGCCAACAGCGGGCTGGTAGCGGCCAACACAACAGGACCCAGAACCGCCAGCGCAAGTCCGGCCCAGACCAAAGCCGTTCTGGCGGGCCGCGCTTGTGTCGCGCGCATGGCCGTCAGACCGGTTCCAGTACGAAATCTGCGGTGAGGCTGGTGTCGCGTGAGGATTTCATCAACGGGCGCAAAAACACGGTTTTGAAATCGGCACTGTCATAGGCAAGATGGGCGTGAGCCTGGCCAAAGGCGGGCACGATCTGAGGCATTTCAAGGCGGTAAACCCCGTTTTCATCGCTCAGGGTGGCACCGTGACTGCGCGCGTCACGCTCGTGACCCTCGGTGGTGTGCGCCCAGATCTGGATGCGTTGACCCGCCAAGGGGGCGCCATCACCGGCGCGCCGTACGGTACCGGACATCCAGAAACCGCCATTGCCAATACGCGTCACGATCGGTGCGCCCGGGCGGTAATTGTTAGAGCCTCCGCGCATGGTGGCGGTCGGGGCAAGCGACTGCGCGCGCGCCGGCACCAGCAGACCCGATGTGCCGGTGGCCACCGCAGCGCCAGCCAGCGCGATCATTGCGCGGCGGGTTGTTTGAATTTGCGTCATTCTGCGGTCTCCTGTTCGAACATGGCCTTGCCGTATCAACATAGGCTTTGTGCGCCAGAATCCGAGCCATCACACGACAGCGGCGTGATAAACCATGCTCACGGATGCGTGAAGTGATGTGGCCCGCGCAGTCACGTCGCCTCGGACAGGGCCGCGCACAGCAAATCGCGGTATTCGGTCAGGGCCAGGTTTGACAGATCACAGGCCTGTTGCGCGCTGAACCAATCAAGATGCGAATGTTCGTGATTGTTGATCACAGGATCGCCGCCTTGCCAGTTTTGTACGAAGAAAAAATGATAGGTCGGCGGGCTTTCCGGGTCTGCGTGGATGTCGTGGATCTTATCAAAAAAGCGCGCGTCGGTTGGAGTGATCGCGATTTCTTCGCCCAGTTCACGGCTCAGAGCCTGTTGTGCGGTTTCGCCGGTTTCGATTTTGCCGCCGATGAAATCCCAACAATTGGGGTAGGCGGCGCGAAAATGCGCCCGTCGGCCCAAAAGCAGTTTGCCGTTGCGGATGATTATGGCGCAGGCATAGTCGGCGCTGCGGGTGTTAACGCTCATCTCAAAGCCTTTCCATGCTGCACTGCATTTGGATTTTGCGGGAAAAAACGCGCCATCACTGCGCGGCAAACGGGATCGAAAATGTGCCTGCGTTGGTTGCGCGCCTGGGTGATCACGTGGCCGTCGCGCGCCCGCACTGAGCCCATCGGGCAGCCGCTATCATCACATCTGACCTTGGCTGCGTCAGGGGCGCTGCACAGGGGGCGTGCGGGGGCAGCATTCATAAAACGAGGTCCTTTGTTCGGGGGCGCGCCTTAAGGTTTTGCACGGCGTGCCGTCGGCGGCGTTTGGGTCTTTGTCCCAACTATGCACCAAATCGGCAGACATCACAAAGCTGGCGGGCTGGCCTTTGGCCTGTTTGACGTCGCTCATTGCCGTGGTGAAAATGCCGCCGGTAACATGCAGAATTTTTGTGCAAGACGCGCCCGGTTGCCGCACGTTGAGCCGGTCGTGATGCGCCGGAATATTGGCCCCAATCGCTCCGTCGGGCGGGTCGATGTTTGCACAATCTGCTTGGTCTTGGGCGCTGTGGCAAAGCCAAAGGTCTTTGACGGGGGGCGGTGATGGGCAACACACCTGCTTTTGTCAAAACCCGCTGTCTGGCCCCTCAAGCCCTGTTATCGGATTTGCGATCACTGCCTTTGGCAGGCTTGAACGTAAGTCTTGAACGCGCCCCAGATTTCAGCGCTGGATTGATGTTTTGCCGGGTGGACCAGGACGAAGTCAAATTGGCTGCTTTCGCTGGCTGTCAGTTGATTGGCCACTTCGCTTGCATAATCCGCAATCGTCATCCGCCCGGGTTTTGGGGCAATGTTGTACTTGGCAGACTCGATTGCCATGCCGCCGATTGTGGCCGCGACGGCGCCCGTGTGCATGGCGCCTCTGGAGATATGGGCTTGACCGCCCGGCGCTTGGGCAATTTGATCATACGCAACCTCTGAGGCATCAAACCGGGTGCTGAACAGGTCGAGCGAAGACACATTGCGGCGGCTGACGTGAAAGAAATTCGCGTAATAGAGAATCTGAGCGTTGCAGTCGGATCCCACAATCATCAACCCCGAGTCAGTGTCCTGGTATTGGGCGACAGTGCGCAAAGCGTTCAGGGCTTCTGGCACAGACGCAGTGGTGCCGGGTTGCGTATCGTTTGACTGTTGGTCCAACAACGTTGTTACCGCGTTGAAGCATGCAATCTGTGCTGCTGGAGTGTCGCCCATCGACTGGCAATTTTCCATCAAGGCGGTCAACGTGTACTCAGTTCCATTCACGTTCACCATGACTTCAGCGCTGACACTTGAGGACAAGATCCCCAAAGTTACAGCTAAGCCACCAAAAAACATTTTCATCTTCTGTACTCCGAGTAAAACCCGCTGCATGCTTGGCAACGATTTACCCACCTGTGTATGTGACAGACATCGGTCTGCCGGTGTGGCCAAGGCAATTCCTATTGGCTTGCCTTGGCGAGGAACGTCAGTGACGTCAGGATCTAATGATCAGGTGCCGACCACCAAGCTGCTCTCATCCAACCCGACATCTTCAGTTTCAGTTGTCACGCGCAGGCCGATGGATTTGTGGAGCAAATACCAAACAAAGCCAGTTGCGACTGCGACGTAGGCAATGACGATCGCGACAGATACCAATTGACCAAAGATGGTTGCGTCAGGGTTGGTAAAGGCAACGGCAATGGTGCCCCAAAGGCCGCAGAAAAGGTGAACCGGAATGGCCCCGACAACGTCGTCAATCTTGAGATCTTCCAGAAGCTGGATCGCAAAGAACAGGATAAAGCCTGCGCCAACGCCGATCGCAAAGGCCATCAGTGGTGTCGGGAACAAGGGCTCTGCCGTGATCGCAACCAGGCCACCAAGTGCGCCGTTCAACATGAAAGTCAGGTCAAAGCGGTTCTCTTTGAAGTAAGAGATAAACGCTGCTGCGATGACACCGCCGGCTGCAGACAGGTTGGTGTTCAGGAAGATGCGTGCCACGTTGGCGGCGTCTGCCTCGGAAGAAAAGCTGAGGTAAGATCCTGCGTTGAAACCATACCAGCCCATCCACAAGATCAGAGTGCCAATCGTTGCAAGCGGCATTGAGGCATTGCCAAGCGCGACGGTCTTACCGTCAACAAACCGGCCTGTTCGCGCTCCGACTACGATCGCACCAATCAGGGCTGCGGTGCCGCCAACAACGTGGATAACCGTACTCCCTGCGAGGTCTTTGAAGCCAAAGTCGGACGCCAGAAAACCACCACCCCAGGTCCATGAGGCCTGAATGGGATAGATCACGGCGGTGAAAACAGCTGTGAAGATGAAGAAAGGAGCAAGCTTTATGCGCTCTGCAACAGCCCCGGATACGATGGAGGCGATTGCGACACAGAACATCGATTGGAAAAAGATGTCGGCGGCATCAGCATGCCCGCGACCGGTGAAATCGCTGCTGTAATCCACAACTTCGGTGATTTCGATGATCCCGTTATAGCCCAGAACACCCGGCATGATCCAGGCTCCGTTCGGAAACATCATCCCGTATCCGCACAGGATGAATGCTGTCGATGCAATCGCAAAGAGGCCGATGTTCTTAGCGCATTGTGCGACGACGCTTTTTTGTTGAACATAGCCTGCTTCGACCATCGCGAAGCCCGCTGTCATCCACATGACCAACACGCCACAGAAGACGACGAACAATGTGTTCATCACAAAGGGTGACACGCCTGATGACGCCTGTTGTGCAAAAGCCGGTCCAGCGAGCACGCCGGCCAACAGTGCGATTCCTAGTACTCGCTTCTTCATTGCTTTACTTTCTATTCTAAGGTTCTAAGCAACAATCGATGAAATTTTAGGCAAATTTATGTCTGGTGTGCGATAAAAGTACGCTCTTAACAGGGGCGCAGGGCATCGAGGCGATGCTGAACGTGCGCAGAATGAAGGCTGCGCAACGGCATTGCACCGCGTCGTTATCGTGAGGGTTTTCAACGGCTTGCCGAACAGAACTTCGTGCGTATCATCGCTGGCAAGGTCCTGAATCCGGATGGCGTTTGTGCCCTTGCTGGCAGCACGAATAGGTTTCGCCATCTCTGTGGTGGGGCGCAAGCTACAGGCCGTGCGGGCACTCTGACTTGACCCAAGACGCGCGCGCTCCATCGCGCCGCGGGTGTCTGTCCAAAAAAATGGAGATGCATGGCACTGACAACGGCTGACACCCCAAACCGCCAAAGTGAGGCCTCTGACTTCAGTATTTTTGGCGAGTTTGCTCCTGTTTGAGTGCTGCGACGGCAAAGTGCTCGATGGCGAGCTTAACGATTGTCCGCAACCATCATTTTGGGAGCCCTTCGTTTTGCAATCATCTTGTCCAACTCTCGCAGGATGCGCTGATCGGGCAGGGACGTGCCAGCAGGGCCACAAGAGGCGGGCAAAACCTGCTGAGGTGGGGTCAAAATCTCGGTGGCCTGCTTAAACTGGCGGTTTTTACGCGGCACGGCTTTGATCCGATCCCGCGCGGCTGCGGTTGCGTCATCAGGCTGAGCCTGGCAGCATATTCTTTGTTTGCCGCCGATACGCGCCGCGAGAGGGGCAATCAAAACAGTTCTCAGACCATGTGCGCGTGATTTTGAATAGTCGGTCAGGGTGATGGTGCCAAAATGGTATGCCTGTCTGCCGTCACCGGTTGAGCTCTAACTCCGGTTCGATAAACTTGATCCAGCGATGAATGAGCTCGAGTGTCTGTTCTGGATCCGAGGCGTAACGATCCTGTATCACCAGCCCGCGCATCAGGCTTCGCGTCATTGTCAGGATCGCGACCACATCGTGATCGTCGCCAGTCGGCGAGCGAAACATCCGCAGCGCCTGCTGGTCCAGCGCCTCATTCCAAGTCGCAAGCGTGTCTTTGATCCTGCTTTGCAACTGATGGTCCGTCCGTGTCGCAATCAGGATCTCAAGCAGGGCGAGATATGCATCGGTGTTGGCCAGCTTTTTCCAGGTCGCAACGATAGCCTGCGAAACGGAGGTCGGACTATCCTCAGAGGTCCGGGGCTGAGTGAACGGGCGTTCAAGCAGGCGGTCAGCGGTGGCGGCCATCAGGTCTTCTTTGGTGGGAAAATGGTGTTGCAATGCGCCCTTTGAAAAGCCAGCGGTTGCCGCGACCCGCTGGAGGGACGTTTCCGCATAGCCAAGCTTGATCAAGCAACTGATCGTTGCTTCGCAGATTTCCTTGCGGACCCGCTGGCTTTTCGCTTGTTGTTTTCCAAGGCCTTCGTGGTCGCTCATCAGGCGCTCTCTGGGTCTAAAACTCTAATGCATCTATGGCTTTTGAACGGTGCAGTGATCAAATCAGCGGGGGCGCAAAAAGCCAGCGCAGCCACTTTGACATGAGAGAAAATGCACAAAAAGTCAATCCGGTCAGACTTTTTTCTGATTGACAGGTTTTCCTGGGTCGACCTAAAATCCATCCACTCGGACTTTTTTATTTTGGCAACGACATATCGTTTGGAAACCCACAGATGCCCCAATCATTTGACGACGGCCAAAGCCCATTTGACTTTGATCATCGTTATCATGGTCCGCATTACACCGAGGATCATCATGCGTGGCGCCGGGCGATACGGGCGTTTGTGGACAAAGAGATCATGCCGCATGTGGATGATTGGGACGAGGCGGGGGAATTCCCGCGCGAACTCTACACGAAGGCGGCTGAGGTCGGGCTGTTGGGGGCTGGGTATCCACAGGAGTATGGCGGGACACCGATTGCAGATCCGTTTTTTAACATCGTAACCGCAGAAGAAATGGCGCGCTGCAGCTCTGGGGGTATCAACGCCAGTCTGATGGTTCATAGCATCGGCCTGCCGCCAATCCTTGCCATTGGATCAGATGAGATGAAGCGCCGGATCGCACCAGCCGTGCTTGCAGGCGAGAAAATTCAGGCGCTGGCGGTCACAGAACCCTCTGGCGGATCGGATGTCAGCAACCTGCGCACCACGGCTGTTCGGGAGGGCGACCATTATGTGGTCAACGGGTCCAAGATGTTCATCACCGGCGGCATGCGCGCGGATTACTACACTGTTGCGGTGCGGACCGGCGGCGCAGGGGCGGGGGGTGTTTCCCTGTTGCTGATCGAGCGCGACCGTGAAGGCTTCACCAGAACGCCGTTGAAAAAGCAGGGGTGGTGGGCGTCAGATACCGCCGCGCTTTACTTTGACGATGTCCGTGTGCCGGTGGAAAACCTGATTGGTCAAGAGAACGATGGGTTCAAGGGGGCGATGGCGAATTTCAACAATGAGCGGTTGTGGATGTCGGCCAGCTCAAACGCCTTGGCTCGGGTCTGTCTGGAAGACGCGCTTGCTTGGGCGCGCGCGCGCAAGACGTTTGCTCAGCGGTTGGCGGATCATCAGGTCATCCGTCACAAGTTCGCGGAAATGGCGCGCAAGATCAACGCGACGCAGGCTTACCTGGAGCAATGTGCGTTTCGGGTGGCGGCTGGCGAAAAGCCGATTGCGGATCTGTCTTTATTGAAGGTTCAGTCGACGCTGACCATGGAATTTTGCGCCCGTGAAGCGATGCAAATTCTCGGCGGTGCCGGGTATATGCGCGGTTGCCGGGTTGAGCGGATTTACCGCGAGGTCCGGGTCATGGCCATCGGTGGCGGGTCCGAGGAAATCATGCGCGATCTGGCTGCGCGCCAGATGGGCGTTTGAGGTGATCTCGCGCAACCAAGACGGCGTGGACGTCATCCGCATCGCCAATTGTAGCGGATTTTACGGTGACAAACTGTCAGCCGCCCGTGAGATGGTTGAGGGCGGGTCGATTGACGTTTTGACCGGCGACTATCTGGCCGAACTGACCATGTCTATTTTGCACGGGCAACGGCAGAAAAAGGCGGGTGCGGGCTATGTCGCCACTTTCCTCAAACAACTGCGCGAGGTCGTTGCGACCTGTCTGGATCGCAACATCAAGATCGTGACAAATGCAGGCGGTCTCAACCCCAAGGGCATGGCGCAAGAGGTCGAGGCGATTGTTGCTGAACTGGGTTTGACGGCGCGGGTTGCCTTCATTGAGGGGGATGATGTGTTGCCACGTATCGCCGAATTGTCGGCAGCGGGTGAGAATTTCACAAATATCGACACGGGCGTGGCGTTGCGGGATACGAACCACCCGGCTGTGACCGCAAATGCCTGCCTCGGGGCGTGGGGCATCACTGAGGCGCTGACCCGCGGCGCTGATATCGTCATTTGCCCAAGGGTGACGGATGCGGCGGTTGTCATCGGCCCGGCGGCGTGGAAATTCGGCTGGGCGCGGGATGATTACGACGCCCTGGCGGGGGCGCTGGCGGCGGGTCACATCATCGAATGCGGCGCACAGGCGACGGGCGGCAACTATGCCTTTTTCCAGGACGTCCCGAGCTTTCACAACATCGGCTACCCCATCGCCGAGATTGAGCGTGACGGGAGTTTTACCATCACCAAACATCCCGGCACCGGTGGGCTGGTGTCGACAGGCACCGTCACAGCGCAACTGCTCTACGAGATTTCCACGCCGGCGTATCTGAACCCGGATGTGATCTCGCATTTTGATGCGCTTAAGATTGATCAATCGGGTGTAGACCGCGTGCGGATCTCGCGGTGTCGTGGGTCTGCGCCGCCCAAGTCTCACAAGGTGTGCATCAACACAGCCGGCGGTTACCGCAACAGCATGGAATTGCTGCTGACCGGACTTGATATCGAAGAAAAGGCGAAAGTGTTTTGTGACGCGCTTTTTGCCTCGGTCGGGGGGCGCCATGTGTTTGAACACGTGAGCGAACACCTTATCCGCAGCGACAAGACGGACCCGGCGACAAATGAGGAGGCTTTTGCCTCGCTCAAGATCGACGTGAAAGGGCGTGACCCCAAAACCGTGGGTCGGATCTTTTCGGCCAAGATCATTGAGCTTGCACTGGCCAACTACCCCGGATTTTGCGCGCGCACCGGTGTTGGCGGCGGTGGCCCTTTCGTGGTTCACTGGCCCGCGCTGGTGGACAGCAAGCATATCACCGAACGGGTGACGATGAATGGCAAAGCGACACATGTTCTGCCAACCAGCCAGCTGGGTCTGAAAGTGATCCAGCACCAAAAACTGCGGGTTGCGATCCCGCTAGTGCCGCTTGGGCGTCGGGCTGTCATTCCTTTTGGCCGCTTGTTCGGCACCCGGTCGGGCGACAAGGGCGGTTGCGCCAATCTGGGCGTTTGGGCCAAGACGGATGAAGCCTACGGGTTCCTGCATGATTTCCTGACGGTCGACCGCCTCAAGACCTTGATAGCGGAAACCGCCGATCTGAAGGTCGAGCGCTACGAATTGGCCAACATCAAGGCGTTGAACTTCTTCATTCACGGCATCCTAGAAGAGGGCGCGTCTTCTTCGACCCGGATTGACGGGCAGGCAAAATCGCTGGGCGAATACCTTAGGGCCAAGCTGATTGAAGCGCCGAAAGCGATCATCACCCAGATCGAAATTCGGGAGGCTTCATAATGTCGGATGACACGCCGCTGACGCTGGACGCGCTGCACTTTGGCGCGGTGAAACTGGCGCAACAGGGGCACGTTTTCACGATCACTTTGAACCGGCCGCACCGCAAGAACGCCATCAACACCGACATGGTGAACGAGCTGATTTACGCCATGGACTATGCCAAGCAACAGCGCGACATTCGCGTTGTTGTTCTGGCGGCGGCGGGCGATGTGTTCTGTGCCGGTGGCGATTTGCGCACAATGAGCGGTGCGACCGAGGGCGAGCAGCAATCGAATGTGCCCGCGCGTGGCGGCGTTGATGACATCAGCCTGCGCATTCATAATCTGAACAAACCCGTGATTGCCAAAATCCAAGGGTCGGTTCTGGCCGGTGCGCTGTTGATGGTGTGTAATGCCACCCATGCCATTGCCGCGGATCATGCAACGTTCTCAGCGCCCGAGATCAAGCGCGGCATCTGGCCGTGCATGGTCATGGCCGGGTTGTTCCGCGTGATGCCAAAACGGGCCGGCCTTGATTTCATCATGCGCGGCGAAGCGTTGGATGCGGACATGGCGGCGCGTTACGGTTTGATCAATCAAGCCGTGCCAGCGGCGGAGCTGGACAAAGCCGTGG
This sequence comes from Sedimentitalea sp., assembly GCA_045105075.1. Lineage (GTDB taxonomy): Bacteria > Pseudomonadota > Alphaproteobacteria > Rhodobacterales > Rhodobacteraceae > JBGCDD01. The sequence continues at coordinate 14,456 of JBGCDD010000028.1, forward strand.
ATGTGCTGGCCGGGCAGCTGGCGGCATTGGCGCCCGCCACCATGCAATTGGGGCTGGCCGCTTACCATGCTCAGGCGGACATGCCCTTTGATCAGGCCTTGCCCTATCTGCGCACGCAGATTGACGCCTGTCTGCAAAGCGCGGACGCCAAAGAGGGCATCGCGGCCTTTCTTGAAAAACGGGATCCTGTTTGGAAATGAATGAGACCATGACAGCCCCCACTTTCAACAAGGTTCTGGTCGCCAATCGAGGCGAGATTGCCGTGCGCGTGATCCGCAGTATCAATGACGCAGGCTACCGCTCGGTCGCGGTTTTCAGCGAAGCCGATCGGCATGCGCCGCATGTGGGGGCCGCTGACGAGGCCATCTGTGTGAGGCCATCGCAGGTTGGCCCGTCGTACCTGAGCATCGACACCATTCTGGCGGCGGCAAAGCGCACTGGCGCCGATGCCATCCACCCCGGATATGGGTTTTTGTCGGAGAACGCGGACTTCGCGCAAGCCTGTGTGGATGCGAATATCGTCTTTATCGGGCCGTCGCCTGACGCAATCGAGCTTATGGGAAACAAGTGCGCCGCCAAACAGCGCATGATGGACGCAGGCGTGCCGTGTATTCCGGGTTACCATGGCAAAGACCCAAATGACGAGACCTTGTTGACTGAGGCGTTGCGTATCGGGTTTCCGTTGATGATCAAGGCGGCGGCAGGCGGTGGCGGGCGTGGGATCCGGCTGGTTGGCGGCAAGGATGACATGCCGGGGGCCCTCGCATCTGCGCGCAGCGAAGCGCTGAGCGCGTTTGGGTCCGATGAACTGATCCTTGAAAAAGCGATGAGCAACGCGCGGCACATCGAAATTCAGATCGCAGCAGATCAGACCGGGCAGACGGTGCATCTGGGAGAGCGGGACTGTTCGATCCAACGCCGCCACCAGAAGGTGGTCGAAGAAGCGCCGTCGCCTTTCGTGAATGCCGAATTGCGCGCCCGGATGGGCAACGTCGCGGTGACGGCCGCACAGGCCTGCGGGTATTTTGGTGTGGGCACGGTCGAATTCCTGGTGGATGAAAGTGGGGCATTCTTCTTTCTGGAAATGAACACACGGTTGCAGGTTGAGCATCCGGTGACGGAACTGGTCACAGGGATGGATCTGGTCGATTGGCAACTCCTGATCGCGGCGGGCCAGCGCTTGCCGATGACGCAAGAAGACATCTCGCTGAGGGGGCATGCCATCGAGGTTCGTCTTTACGCAGAAGATCCCAGCCTGGGCTTTGTGCCCCAAACCGGCACGGTACATCACTTGGACCTGGCACGCGGCGCGGGCGTCAGGATCGACTGTGGGATTAAGACTGGCAATGACATCAGTCCCTTTTATGATCCGATGCTGGCAAAGGTTATCGCATTTGGGGCAAGCCGCGAAGAGGCCCGGCGCCGTTTGATCCGCGCAGTTGAGGATACGACACTGCTGGGCGTGCAAACCAACAAGGCGGTCCTGAGCCAGGTTCTGAAAGACCCGCGGTTTGTCACCGGGCAGGCAACCACCGCTTTTCTTGATGACGCAACACTGGCGCGCGCCACAAAAGCGGCACAGCCAGACAGCCGCAACATAGCTCTGGCCGCTGTCCTTTTTCAGACCCAAGGGGAGGCGACGCAAACAGGGCCTCGGCTGTGGAGCAATTCTGCACCTCTGGCGAAACGTGTTGCGCTGGCTCACGCAGACGCGCGTGCCTGTGTCGTGCTGGAGCAAACTGGCGAAGAGATCAAAGCGACCGTTGCGGGCACATCGCACGATATCAATCTGCACCAGATTGCAGGTGCAAATGCGGTTGTGACGCTTGATGGTATCCGTCAGTCGATCAGCTTTGTTGTGAAAGGTGACAATCTTTACCTCGATGCGCATGAGCAATCCCTGCATTTTGTGAACACAACCTATGCGCCGGCGCAATCTGGCACTGAAACGGGCAACGGGCGCATCATTGCCAATATGGAAGGTCAGATCATCAGCGTGGATGTCGAGACAGGCACGCGGGTTCTAAAAGGTCAAAGCCTGATCACGATTGAAGCGATGAAGATGGAGCACCACCAGCTTGCAGACGGGGACGGCGTTGTCAGTTCCGTGAACGCTCGGGTCGGAACGCAGGTCAAGAAGGGGCAATTGATGGTCGAGCTGACCTTGGACATCGCGACGCAGGTGCAGTCATGACACCACTTGAGACCAAAATTGACACGTCTGGCGATGACTACGCCGCCAACTGCGCCGCCATGGCAGAGCGTGTTGAAAAGATACGCGCCATCGAAGCACAGATCCGCAATGGGGAAGAGCGGTATCGCGCCCGGGCCGAAAAGGCGGGAAAACTGCTACCGCGAGAGCGTCTGGCCCATTTGCTTGACCCCGGCGCGCCATTTTTGGAGCTGAATGCCATCGCTGGTTACAAAATGTTAGGGGATACGGACGGCACGACCGCTGGCGGCAATCTGATCATGGGGATCGGATTTGTGAAGGGCAGGCGGGTTCTGGTCATGGTCTGGAACTACGCGATCAAGGGCGGCACCATCAATTCCGCGACCACTCGCAAGCATTTGCGCCTGCAACAGATCGCTTTTGCAACCGGCTTGCCCATCATCTCGCTCAGCGAAAGCGGCGGTGGCAATCTGGCCGATCTGTCAGGCGACAGTGACCCGTGGGGCGCGCGTCTGTTCATTGACGGCGGCACGATCTATGCCCAGCAGGCCGAGCTTTCCGCGGCAGGTATTCCGCAGATCACAGTGGCGCATGGCAATGCGACCGCAGGTGGTGCCTATCACGTGGCGCTGTCGGACTACGTCGTGTTGGTGCGCGGACAATCGCATGTGTTTCTGGCAGGTCCCCCTTTGCTCAAGGCCGCAACGGGTGAAATCGCGCACCACGAGGAACTGGGCGGGGCAGAGATGCACGCAAACGTCACAGGCACGGGCGAATACCTGGCCGAGACCGATGCCGACGGAATTCGCATCGCGCGCGAGATTGTCGATCTGCTGCCGCCAGCGGCCAATCGTGGATTGGAGCGGGACAAGGAGCCACAAGCGCCGCTTTATCCACCCGAGGACCTGCTGGGCATTGTTCCGACCAACAAACGCATACCCTATGACATGCGCGAAATCATTGCGCGCATCGTCGATGGGTCCGGTTTTCTGGAATTCAAAAGCGACTTTGGCCCTGACACGATCTGTGGGCACGCGCATCTGGATGGGTGGCGCATCGGAATTCTAACCAACAACGGTCCGATCTCGCCACAAGGCGCCAACAAGGCGTCGCAGTTTTTGCAGCTTTGCGATCAGACCAACACGCCGATGATCTTCCTGCACAACACCACCGGATTTCTGGTCGGCAAGGAACCCGAGCAACTGGGACAGGTCAAACACGGCTCCAAGATGATACAGGCCGTTGCGAACTTTCGCCCGCCAAAGTTTACGATTGTTGTCGGCAACTCCTATGGGGCCGGGAATTATGCGATGGGATCACAATCGCTCAAGCCTGCATTTTCATTTTCGTGGCCGAGCGCGCGCACGGCGGTGATGGGCGGCGCGCAGGCGGCCAAGGTCCTGTCGATCGTTGCCGAAGACCGTTTCAAAGCCAAGGGAGAGACGCCAAGCAAGGAGGTGCAGGCGAAGCTGGAGGCGCAAGCCCATGCGATCGAAGCGGCGATGGAAGCGGCGTCAGAGGCCATCTATACCTCAGCGCGGATGATGGACGACGGATTGATTGATCCGCGTGACACGCGGGCTGTCTTGGCGGTGTGTCTGGAAACATATGCGGAAAAAGAACGGCGCGGTACGCAGCCAAACAGCTTTGGCGTCGCGCGTTTTTGAAGTGTTTGGGCGATTTGAGCGATGAGGTTTTGAAGTGGAGTTGACCAAGCAAATTTCGGCAAATGTCGCGCACAGATCCGCGCGCGGTTCAAGGTGGACCTGTCGCGGTTTGATGCCGCTCCTTTGATAGCATTTACTGCACCAAAGGAGATTGACTATGGGACTGAAACGGACGGACGAATTCCGCCAGGATGCGGTGCGTATCGCATTGACCAGCGGGCTTACCGTTGCCGGGCAACACATGTTTACATGTGTGAAAGGGGCGCAAGCAGGTTTCTGATGATCTGGGTGTCGGTATGTCGACCCTGAATAAATGGATCACAGCACATCCACTGCCCGGCAGTGCATGTTTACATGCATGAGAGGGGAGACACGGATGTGGTGTCGAAAGAGGATTTAGACCTCGCCACAGAGAATGATCGACTTCGGCGCGAGATCAGGCTCCTCAAGGAGGAGAGGGAAATCCTAAAAAAGGCCACCCAGTTCTTCGCGGGCCTAACGCAATTAGCTTTAGGTTTGTCGAAGAACACAGATGCAGC
>JBGCDD010000029.1:0-6876 GCA_045105075.1 Sedimentitalea sp.
CGCAACCGCAAGAACCTGCGCCGCGCCACCGCTCTGCTGGCCGAGGCCGGTTGGCGGGTCGAGGCGGGCAAGCTGGTCGACCCCAACGGCGCGCCCTTCACATTCGAGGTGCTGTTGCGTCAGGGGGATTCGGGCAATCAAACCGTGTTTGACATCTATACCCCCGCGCTTGAACGCCTTGGCATCAGCGTCACTGTCTCGTCGGTGGACGACGCGCAATACACCGCCCGCGCGTCCGAATATGACTTTGACATGACCACCTTCCGGCGCGATCTATCGCTGTCTCCGGGCAACGAGCAGCGGCTTTATTGGGGGCGTGCTGGTGTCACCACGCCGGGCACGCGCAATCTGATGGGCGCTGATTCCGCCGCCATCGAGGCGATGATCGACGCGATGTTGGCCAGCGAAACCCGCCAGGATTTCACCGCCGCCGTGCGCGCGCTTGACCGGGTGCTGACCTCGGGGCGCTACGTGATCCCGATCTGGCAATATGGTGTTGGACGCATTGCCCACGCGCGCCAGTTGCGCTTTCCCGACACGCTGCCGATCTATGGCGACCGTCCGGGGTTCATGCCCGAAGTCTGGTGGTGGCAAGATTAGAGCGTTACGCCAGCGACGTGACCCACAAGATCGTGGCATCCTCGGCACTGAGCGAGATCACGTTGTGCCCCATCGTCGCGTCATAATACGCACTGTCGCCGCGCCGCATCTCGACAGGTTCGTAAAACTCGGTGAATAACTGGATCACGCCGGTCAGAACATAGAGGAATTCCTCGCCGTCATGGCGCACCCAACCGTCAAACTCCTCCATCGCGCGCGCGCGCACTTGGGTTTTATAGGGCAACATCTGTTTTTTGGTCAGCGTTTCGCCCAGCAGGATATGTTCATAGGTCGCGGTGGCCACCGGCGCGCCATCTTCTGATTTGGTCACCGCCATGCGCCCGTTGACCTGATCACGCTCGGGCGGTGTAAACAATTGAGGCACCGAAATCTGCAAGCCCGTGGCCAGCTTTTTCAGCGCGTCATAGGTCGGCGACATCTGTCCGTTTTCGATTTTTGACAAGGTCGAGCGTGCCAAACCGGCCTGATTGGCCGCCTGTTCCAACGTCCAATCGCGTGCCTTGCGCAGCTCGCGCACCCGCACGCCCAGATCCAAAGGTTCCGGCATGGCATCGGGCATGGCGTTGCGCGCGATCTGGATCAGGGTTTTGGGGTCTTTCTGGCTCATCCCCTTTCTATAGGTCCGGCTCGGGTGTCTTGCAACGCCCGCGCCCGCGCGCTAGCCACACCCCATGCTGTCTGTGTTTGATCAAGGCGCGTTGCCGCCCTGCCCCGCTCCGTTCAATCTGGCCGCCTATGTGCTGGCCCGCGCGCCCGAGCTGGGCGACAAACCCGCGCTGCGCATTTTGCAAACGGGCACCCCCGAAACCTGGAGCTTTGCGTCACTGGAACACGCCGTGCGCGCCACCGGCACGGGTCTGTTGGATGCGGGCCTTGCCCCGGGTGACATCGTGGTTTTGCGCCTGGGCAATACGGTTGATTTCCCGATTGCCTATCTGGGCGCGCTGGCCGCAGGGCTGGTTCCGGTGCCCACCTCATCGCAATTGACCGAGATCGAAACCGCGCGCATCCTAAGCGATCTCAGGCCCGCCGCCGTGCTGCACGACCCCAGCGTGGCATGCCCGGCGCATCCGCTGACCATTGGCCTCGCACAGCTGCGCGATATGCGTACGCTGCCTCCCTGCGCCTATCACATGGGCGATCCGGATCGGCTGGGATACATCGTTTACACCTCGGGCACATCGGGCAAGCCGCGCGCTGTGGCCCATGCGCACCGTGCGATCTGGGCGCGTCAAATGATGATGGCGGGATGGTGCGGTTTGCAAAGCGACGACCGTCTTTTGCACGCGGGTGCATTCAACTGGACTTACACGCTGGGCACCGGACTGATGGACCCCTGGACCATGGGCGCCACCGCCTTGATCCCGGCGCCGGGCACGGACCCAAGCGCGCTGCCCGATCTGCTGGAGGCGCAAAATGCCACGATCTTTGCCGCCGCCCCCGGTGTGTTTCGCAAAATGCTGGCCCGCGACGCACCGATCCATGCGCCTAGCCTGCGCCACGGCCTGACGGCAGGTGAAAAGATGTCGGCCGAGCTGGAACAGGCCTGGATCACCGCAACCGGCTGCGCGGTTTACGAGGCTTACGGGATGTCGGAATGTTCCACTTTTATTTCCGCCAGCCCAAACGCCCCCGCCATAGGCGACGCACTGGGTCAGCCACAACCGGGGCGACGCGTGGCCATTCTGGGCGCCGATGGGCCGGTCCCGATGGGCGCAGAAGGCACGATCGCGGTGCACAAATCTGACCCCGGCTTGATGCTGGGCTATCTCAACGCCCCCGAAGACACTGCCGTGCGGTTTCAGGGCGACTGGTTTGTCACTGGCGATCAAGGCGCGATGAGCGCGAATGGCCAGATCAGCTATCTTGGGCGCAACGACGATATGATGAACGCAGGCGGCTACCGGGTGTCACCGCTAGAGGTCGAGGCGGCGCTGAGCGCGCATCCCGGCATTGCCCAGGTCGGCGTCACCGATGTTGGCCTCAAGGCGGATACAAAAATCATCGTGGCGTTCTACACCGGGCCCGCCCCTCTGGACGAAGCCGATCTGCGCGCATATGTCAGCGACAAGCTGGCGCGCTATAAGCAACCGCGCGCCTATGTTCACCTGCCCACATTGCCCGCCGGGGCCAATGGCAAGCTGCTGCGTCGCGCTTTGGGCCCCTATTTCAAGGCACATTCCGAATGAGCACCCCTCCGATTTCGCTTGATATTCTGTCTGATCCGATTTGCCCGTGGTGTTACATCGGCAAAACCCATCTGGACCGCGCGCTTGGCACGTTCGATCAAAACCCCTTTGTTATTCAATGGCATCCGTTCCAGCTGAACCCGGACATGCCGCGCGAAGGCATGGGGCGGCGGGCTTATCTTGAGGGCAAGTTTGGCGGCAAGGACGGCGCCGTCAAAGCCTATGCGCCGGTTGTGGCCCAGGCCGAGGCCGCCGGGTTGAACATCAACTTTGAAGGCATGGAGCGCACGCCCAACACGCTGGATGCGCACCGTCTGATCCACTGGGCCGGGATCGAGCGCAAACAGAACGAGGCTGTGGACGCTCTGTTTCACGCCTATTTCGTGGAGGCGCGCGATATTGGCAATGCCGAGGTGCTGGGCGATATCGCAGATGGCATTGGTATGGATGCGTCCGTGGTGTTGCGCCTGCTGGACAGCGACGCCGATCTTGATGACATCCGCACCCGCGACGTGAAAGGGCGCGAGATGGGTGTGAACTCCGTGCCCACGTTCATTGTCGCTGGCAAACACGCGGTTCCCGGTGCCCAGCCGCCCGAGCTGTGGCAGCAAGTGATTGCGGAAATCCGCGAGCAGATCGACGCCTAGCTTGGCAAAACCGGGCGGTGGCGATCCCACCGCCCCAAAGTCAGATCAGAACCTGAACACCACGCCCGCGTTGATGTCCAAACTGTCATAATCCGCGCGCAGAACCGTGCCGCCGGGCCCTGCCAAATCGTTTGAGCCGGCTGAAAAATAGCGGGTCTCGGCAAACAGGGACACGCGGTTTGACACCTCGTATTCGACGCCCAGCATTGCCTGATAGGCAATTGATCCGCGGTCGCTATACTCTCCGGCGCTGCCGCCACCGTCGATATCAAAGTCGATCTCGGTGGCATAGCCGATGCCTAGGCCCAGGTAAGGCGTCAGTTTCGACGCAGTGTCGAACATGTAGTACCCATTCAACATCAGCGTGGTCGAGGCGAAATCTCCGCCGGTTCCAACGGCCACAGGCAGCGTGGCATCGCCAGAGCGATAGGTGAATTCCAGCTCCGCACGAAACGGGCTGTTGGCATAGTCGTACCCCACAGCGCCGCCAAAGGCTGTGCCGCTGTCAAAGGATGCATTGGCCGGGGCCGCCCCCAATGTGATCGCATCGGTTTGCAGCGACGACAGGCCCGCGTAGGCCTTGAGGTAAAAGCCGTTGGTGTCCTCGGCTATGACCGCACTGGGCAATAAAGTGGTGGCGGTGAAAACCGCGATCTTAAGGGGTGTGTGCATTTTTGGGTCTCCCGGGATGTCATGCGATGACCTCGAACCTGCGCCCCAAAGCGCTGTGGAAAAGGCCAGATGCACGAATGACCCAGGGCAATGCACGAGTGAACGTGCTAAGACGTGGACGGGGCCGCACGTTCCAAGTTTTGACGATTGCGCCGGCTTACCGGCAACGCCAAGCCATTGACCGTATGGCAAATTGCGCCCTGCCCCTTGCGTTCCAGCCGGGCAATATGGGCCAGCGCCACCCAGTGCGAGCGGTGGATTTGCTGCCCTGGTACGTGCCCCTCCAATTGCGCGACGGCCTGACCAAAGGGAAACAGAACCAACGCTTCGCCCTGGGTGGTGATCACGCGCAGGTAATGCAACTCGGCACTCAGAGCGACCAGATCGCGGCCCATCGCTTTGGGCACACGTTGCCAGAACGCAGGCTCAGGCTTGGCTTTTTTTTGCGGCTCAGCCGGTTCGATACGCACCAAGCGCGTCGCGTTCAGGGCAATCCAGACCAACAGCACAATGCCCGCGAGCCCGGTGAATTCGCTTGCCAACAGTTCGATCCACGTTTCGTCCCTGTCATCCGTGATCTCATCGACGCCAAACAGAACATCAAGCCACGCGGCCAGCGGCGTGAACAAAAGCGCACCAATCGCCCCCGACACTGCAATTTGCACCCACGGCGCACCGGTCCAAACATGGGACACCAGCATTTGCACGGCTTGCAGGATGAAAAGCGCGGCAAAGATATGCACGCTCCAGAACGCCACGATGTAAGGCCCGCTTAGGCCGCCGGAAATGTCCGGCATCAGCATGCTGAACAGGCCGACCAGCACCACGCCCGCAATGATCAAAAACCGGGGCCAGGTCAGAGCCGTTAACGGATCGCGCATGAAACGTTGCCTTATGTCTGTTTGCGCTATTGCGCGCTGGCGGCTTTGGCTTTCTTCTTTTGCGCCACTGCTTTTTCCGCCAGATCCCGGGCAATCGCAAAAGCGCCCTTGATCTTGTCGCTGTCCTTGGCCCAATCGCGGCGCACGACGATCTTGTTGTCCTTGACCTTGGCCAATCCGCGTTGATCCTGAATAAAGGCCACCAACCCCTCGGGCGAGGCGAATTTGTCGTTGTGGAATTGCAAAGTGGCCCCCTTGGGGCCGCCGTCAAGTTTGGCGATGCCGGCGCGTTTGCACATGGCCTTGATGCGCACCACCAAAAGCAGCGTGTTCACATCTTTGGGCAGCGGGCCGAACCGGTCGATCAACTCAGCCGCAAAGCCTTCCAGCTCGACCTTTTTCGACAGGCCCGACAAGCGCCGGTATAGCCCCAGCCGCACATCCATATCCGGCACATAAGCCTCGGGAATCAACACCGGCACGCCCAGATTGATCTGCGGCGCCCATTGATCATCAGCTTCCGACAGGCCTTCCATCTCGCCGCTGCGGATCTTGGCAATCGCCTCTTCCAACATGGATTGGTACAGTTCATAGCCCACATCGCGCATTTGGCCCGACTGTTCTTCGCCCAGCAGGTTGCCCGCACCGCGAATGTCCAGATCCTGACTGGCCAGCGTGAACCCGGCGCCAAGCGTGTCAAGCGAGCCCAGCACCCGCAGACGTTTTTCCGCCGTCGCCGTCAGTTTGGTGCGCGGTTTGGTGGTCAGATAGGCATAGGCGCGGGTTTTTGAGCGCCCGACACGGCCCCTGATTTGATACAACTGCGCCAGCCCGAACATATCGGACCGGTGCACAATCATGGTGTTCGCCGTCGGAATATCGAGCCCGGATTCCACAATCGTCGTGGCCAGCAACACATCGTATTTGCCGTCGTAAAATGCGTTCATGCGGTCATCAAGCGTGCCCGCAGCCATCTGACCATGGGCGGTGATGACGCTGACCTCGGGCACTTGGTCGCGCAAAAACGCTTCGATCTCGGGCAAATCGCTGATGCGCGGGACCACGTAAAACGACTGCCCGCCGCGATAGTGTTCGCGCAGCAGCGCCTCGCGCAGGGTCACCGCATCAAATTCCGACACATAGGTGCGTATGGCCAAACGATCGACTGGCGGGGTGCCGATAATCGACAGATCGCGCACGCCCGACAGCGACAATTGCAGCGTGCGCGGGATCGGTGTGGCAGTCAGCGTCAGCACATGAATATCGGTGCGCATCTGTTTGAGCCGTTCCTTGTGGCCCACGCCAAAATGCTGCTCTTCGTCGATGATCAACAGGCCAAGGTTCTGAAACCGCACACTTTTGGCCAGCAACGCGTGGGTGCCGACCACAATGTCAACAGTGCCGCGCGCCATACCGTCGCGGGTGGTGTTGGCATCTTTGGTGCTGACAAACCGGCTGAGCTGACGCACTTCCAGCGGAAAGCCGCGGAATCGTTCGGCAAAGCTGGCATAGTGCTGACGGGCCAGCAGCGTGGTGGGCGCAATGATCGCCACCTGCACCCCCGACATCGCCGCCACAAAAGCCGCGCGCATGGCGACCTCGGTTTTGCCAAAACCCACATCGCCACAGATCAACCGGTCCATCGGGGTGCCGCTGGTCATGTCATCAACCACGTCGCCAATGGCGCGCAGCTGATCGTCGGTTTCTTGGTATGGAAAGCGCGCACTGAACGCGTCCCAGCTGCCGGGCGGCGGATCGAGCACTGGGGCGCGGCGCAAGGCCCGTTCGGCGGCGACGCGGATCAGCTTGTCGGCCATCTCGCGAATGCGCTCTTTCAGCTTGGCCTTTTTGGCCTGCCACGCTCCG
>JBGCDD010000030.1:0-5451 GCA_045105075.1 Sedimentitalea sp.
CAGCTTTCAGGAACACCGGGTCAGGCTTGATGCCCAGCCCCACACCGGGGGGCGTGCCGGTTGTGATCACATCGCCCGGATGCAGCGTCATCAATTGCGACAGGTGCTCGATGATCTGCGCCACCGTAAAGATCATGGTCGAGGTGTTGCCGGTCTGGCGCCGCACCCCGTTCACATCCAGCGCCATCGCCAGGTTCTGCGGGTCGGGAATGTCATCGCGCGTCACCAGCCACGGCCCAGTCGGGCCAAAGGTGTCGCAGGATTTGCCCTTGGTCCACTGGCCGGTCAGGTTGGCCTGAAAATGCCGCTCGGACACGTCATTGACGATGCAATAACCCGCCACATGGTTCAACGCATCCGCTTGCGTGACATATTTCGCGGTGGTGCCGATGACCACACCCAGCTCAATCTCCCAATCGGTTTTGACCGAGCCGCGCGGCATCACCACATCGTCATTGGGGCCAACAATCGCCGAATTGGCTTTGAAAAACAGGATCGGATGCTCGGGGATTTTCGCCCCGGTTTCGGCCGCATGATCCGAGTAGTTCAACCCGATGCACAGGAACTTGCCGATATTGCCAACGCAAGGCCCGATGCGCGGGCTGCCCGCCACCACAGGCAAGCTGGCGGGATCAATCGCACGCAATTTCGCAAGGGCCGCGTCATTCAGCACATCACCGGTGATGTCGCCAACATGGCCCGACAGATCGCGCAGCGTGTCGCCGTCCATCATCCCGGGTTTTTCCGCGCCGGGCGCGCCGTACCTTACCAGTTTCATCGCAAATCTCCTTAATGATTGTCGCGCGGCATCGGCCCATGGGCGATGTCGCGATAGTCGGTCGCGCCGTCCAGCACCATGCCTTCGGCAAAGGGGCGGACTTTTTCGCGAAACAATTCCTGCCAGGGCGATTGGCTGTCTGGCGCAAACGGGCGCTCGGGCAAGGCGGCGCGGCGTTTTTCCAGCTCTGCGTCATCCACCAGCATATCGGCAGAGCACGTATTCAAATCAATGCGGATCCGATCACCAGTGGCCACCAAAGCCAACCCGCCGCCATCCGCCGCCTCAGGCGAGGCATTCAAAATCGACGGGCTGCCCGACGTGCCGGACTGACGACCATCACCGAGACACGGCAACGCATGAATGCCCTGTTTTAACAAATAGGCAGGTGGGCGCATGTTCACGACTTCCGCACCACCCGGGTACCCAATCGGCCCGGCCCCGCGCATGATCAAAACGCAATGGGCATCAATCCCAAGGCTTTCATCATCAATGCGGTGGTGAAAATCCTCCGGACCGTCAAACACGATCGCGCGCCCTTCAAAGGCATTCGGATCGTCCGGATTTTCCAGATACCGCGTGCGAAACTCATCCGAGATCACCGAGGTTTTCATGATCGCGCTGTCAAACAGATTGCCTTTGAAATTCAGGAACCCGGCATGGTCCGCCATCGCCCCATCAATCGGCTTGATCACATCTGCATTCGAGGCCACGACCCCGGCGCAATTGTCGCTCATCGTTTGCCCATTCACCGTCATGGCTTCAGGATGCGGCAACATCCCGGCCCGGATCAATGCGCCCACAACCGCCGGCACACCGCCAGCGCGGTGATAATCCTCGCCCAGATACTCGCCCGCTGGCTGCAAGTTCACCAACAGTGGCACTTTGTGCCCCAGCGCCTGCCAGTCATCATTGGACAGTTCGACCCCCAAATGCCGCGCAATCGCGTTCAGATGGATCGGCGCATTGGTCGACCCGCCGATTGCCGAATTGATCACAATCGCATTCTCAAACGCCTCGCGCGTCATGATGTCGGACGGTTTCACATCGCCGTGCACCATATCAACGATGCGCTGCCCGGTCTCGTAGCTGATCTGCCCGCGTTCCCGGTAAGGCGCTGGAATCGCAGCTGATCCCGGCAGTTGCATGCCCAACGCCTCGGCCAGCGAATTCATCGTGGTCGCGGTGCCCATCGTATTGCAATAGCCCACCGATGGCGCCGAAGATGACACCATCTCCATGAATTCTTCGTTGTCGATATCGCCTGCGGCCAACATCTCGCGCGCTTTCCACACCACTGTGCCGGATCCCGCGCGCTTGCCCTCAAACCAGCCATTCAACATCGGCCCGACCGACAAAGCGATCGCTGGAATGTTCACCGTCGCCGCCGCCATCAACAAGGCAGGCGTGGTCTTGTCACAGCCAATGTTCAACACGACCCCGTCAATCGGATAGCCAAACAATGATTCCACCAAAGACAAATAGGCCAAATTCCGATCCAGCATTGCTGTCGGCCGCTTGCCGGTCTCCTGAATAGGATGCACCGGAATTTCGATCACCGTGCCCCCGGCCGCAATCACCCCGTCACGCACCCGTTTGCTCAGCTCGATATGATGGCGGTTGCATGGGCTCAAATCACTGCCGGTCTGCGCAATCCCGATGATCGGCTTGCCCGATTGCAACTCGCCCCGCGTCAGCCCGTAATTCAGATAACGCTCCAGATACAGCGCCGTCATCTCCGGATCGCTCGGATTGTTGAACCATTTCTGCGAGCGCAATTCGGTTTTCTTGGTCACGGCCCCATCCCCTTCATCTTTCAAAATAAACTCAAATCCCGGCCTTAGCCACTCCAGCCGCCATCAATCACATGGGCCTGACCAGTGGTGAACGCACTGTCATCGCTGCCAAGATACACCACCAAAGCCGCGATCTCCCCGGCGGTGGCGACACGGCCCATCGGTTGGCGCGCCACAAACTGCGTCATTGCTTCGTCATAGCTGCCCAGTTCTTCGCCCAATGCCTTGACGCGATCATGCCAGCTTGGGCTCTCGACGGTTCCGGGGCAAATGGCATTACAGCGGATCCCCTGCTTGATGTGATCAACGGCCACCGATTTGGTCAGCCCGATAACGGCCGCCTTGGTGGTGCCATAGACAAACCGGTTGGGTGCGCCAATCACCGATGAACAGGCCGACGACATGTTGATAATCGATCCCGCGCCGCGCTCAAGCATGCCAGGCAAAGCTGCCTGAATGGTACGCATCATCGATTTCAGATTCAGGTTCAACGAAAACTCAAGGTCGGCGTCATCGGCGTTCAGGATCGAGCCATTGTGGACATATCCGGCACAATTGAACAAAACATCCGGCTGCGCGCGCGCGACCCCGGCGGTGACTGATGCGCGGTCCAGCACGTCCATCTCAAAGGTTTCAATCGCGCCATCGGCCTCGGTTTGCAACGCCGCAAGCGCCTCTGCGTTCACATCTGTCGCAAACACAGTGGCCCCCTCGGCCGCCATGGCCAAAGCCGAGGCCCGGCCAATACCCTGGCCAGCAGCGGTGATCAAAGCGCGCTTGTTATGAAGTCTGGGATGTGTCATCTTGCCGTCCGTTTTGGTTTTAGGAACAAGCGGCTACACCGAAGTTCGACCGAGATTTAGGCCATCGCCCGCGGACAACGCAACGTCCGTCTTCCCCCCGATACGCCTGTGGCGCGCACTCTTTTTCCATGGCCTATTCCAAAGCCGGACAAAATACCAGACACTTATGGTACCGATAACACGAGCATGGCGACGGATCACACCAAACGTCACAGGGAGAAAACATATGAGCACATCCAAGTTGGCCCTATTGGGCACCGGATTGATGGGCGCACCGATGACCCGCAACCTTTTGGCCGCCGGCCACAGCGTCCAGGTCTGGAACCGTTCGGCTGCCAAGGCGCAGGCGCTGGCGGGGGATGGTGCGATCGTGTGCGCCAGTGCAGCAGAAGCTGTCGCAGGCGCGGATTTCGTGATCACGATGCTCAGCGACGGCGCCACAACCGGCGCGATCATCGAGGATGCACAGGTGACACGCGCGTTGAAACCCGGCGCGATCTGGCTCGACATGAGCTCAATCAAACCTGAACAGGCCCGCGCGCAATCGGCCTATCTTGCTGGCTTGGGTTTTGCACATCTTGATGCCCCCGTGTCGGGCGGCACCAAAGGTGCCGAGGCCGCCAGCCTGGCGATCATGGTCGGCGGTCTGCCTGAGACATTTGCCAAAGCCACGCCGATTTTCCAGGCCATGGGCCGCCCGGTGCATGTGGGACCCAGCGGGGCAGGGCAGTTGTCAAAACTGGCCAATCAGGCGATTGTCGCCGTCACCATCGGTGCGGTCGCCGAAGCCATGCTGCTGGTGCAAAAAGGTGGCGCTGATCCAGCCGCTGTGCGCGCCGCTCTCAAAGGCGGGTTTGCCGACAGCGTGATCTTGCAACAGCACGGCGAACGCATGACAACCGGCAATTTCGCCCCTGGCGGTTTGACCAAATTTCAGGTCAAAGATCTTGATAACTTGCTGGAAGAAGCCGGCTCACTCGGGCTCGAGCTGCCGGTTTCGACCCATATCAACGATCGTTTCAAACGCTTCATCACTGATCTGGATGGGGCCGATCAGGACCATTCCGGTCTCTACCTCGAACTCTGCGATCGCAACGGACTTAAGGGCTGAAACCATGACCAACATTCTTATTTTGGGCGGCGGCGGTATGATCGGGCAAAAGCTGGCCCACCATCTGGCGGCCCACGGCTGGAACGGGGCCGACGCGCACGTTACCTTGCACGATATCGCCTTTCCCGATCAGGGCGCGCCCGCAAAAGAGCGCATCATCGGCTCGGTGGCGGATCCGGGCGCGATGCTGCCCTTGGCCAAACGGCGCTTCGATCTCATCTTCCATCTGGCCTCAATTGTTTCGGGCGAAGCCGAACAAGAGTTCGAAAAAGGCTGGCAGGTCAATATGTTCCCGACCTGGGCGTTGCTCGAAGGCTTGCGCGGCGAACACATCGCCAGCGGTGGCAGTTATTGTCCAAGATTGGTGTTTTCGTCATCCATCGCCGTGTTTGGCGGACCTTTCCCCGAGTTTATCCAAGACGACTTCCTGTCAGCCCCGCTGACATCTTACGGCGCCCAAAAAGCCGCTTGCGAACTCATGGTCAGCGATTTCAGCCGCAAAGGGTTCATTGACGGGGTCTCGATCCGCCTGCCCACGATCTGCGTGCGCCCAGGGCTGCCCAACAAGGCTGCGTCGGGCTTCTTTTCCGGCATCATCCGCGAGCCGCTGAACGGCCAGGACGCAATTTTGCCGGTTCCTGACACTGTGCGTCACTGGCATGCGTCGCCGAAATCCGCGATTGGCTTTCTGTCCCGTGCGGCCAGTATGGACACAGATCTGCTCGAGGGGCGGCGCGCGCTCAATATGCCTGGGCTGTCGTGCACTGTCGCCGAGCAGATCGAGGCGCTGCGCACGCTGGCTGGCAATGACGTGGTTGCCCACATCCGCCCAACACCAACGCCCGAGATCATGGCCATCGTCGACAACTGGCCGCGCAATTTCAAACCGGCGCGTGCTGCGGCCCTGGGCTTCACTGCTGAAACCACCTTTGGCGAGATTATCCAGACCTATATCGACGAGGA
>JBGCDD010000031.1:0-7077 GCA_045105075.1 Sedimentitalea sp.
TCCCCGGCAGCGACAGGCGTGCCCCCGTCCCCGGCCAGCCGGGTTTCCAAATCAATCGGCAATGTGCCCAGCAACGGCACGCCCAACGCGTCGGCCTCGGCCGCCACACCGCCCTGCCCAAAGATCTGGTGCTGCGCGCCGCAATCAGGGCAGGTGAACATCGACATATTCTCGATCAGGCCCAAAACCGGAGTCTTCAGCGTGTCAAACATGTCGAGCGCTTTGCGCGCATCAATCAGCGCCACGTCCTGCGGCGTGCTGACCACAATCGCGCCAGTCAGTTGCGATTTGGTGCACAAGGTCAGCTGTACATCGCCGGTGCCGGGCGGCAGATCGACGATCAGAACGTCCAAATCCCCCCATTCGACCTGACCCAACATCTGCTGCAACGCGCCCATCAACATCGGACCCCGCCAGACCACCGCTTTGCCCGCCTCAACCATGAAGCCAATCGACATCAGCGTCACACCATGGGCGTGCAGCGGAATGATCGTTTTGCCATCCGGCGATGCAGGTCGCTTGTTCACACCCATCATGCGCGGCTGACTGGGGCCATAAATGTCGGCATCGAGCAACCCAACCTTGCGCCCCGCGCGCGCCAGAGCCACGGCGAGATCCGAGCTGACCGTCGATTTACCGACCCCGCCCTTGCCCGACCCAATCGCCAGAATACGATCAACGCCGCTGGGTTTGCTTGGTCCGTCCTGCGGCTTGGGGTGTCCGCCGATTTTCAGGCTGGGCGGCGCAGGCTTGTCCGCAGGTCCGTGCGCCGTCAACACCACATGTGCCTGCGCGACCCCGTCCAATGCTGTCACAGCGGCTTGCACCGCCGCGCGCAGGGGTTCCATCTGACCAGCAATTGCCGGGCTCGGCGCCTCGATGACAAAGCGCACCTGATCGCCCTCGATGCTCAGCGCACGAATCATGTCGCGGCTGATCAACGTGCCACCGTCCGGCAGAGCGAAGCGCGCCAGCGCTGCGTCGATTTTATCGCGTGTTATGGTCATGCTGCCCCCTTGCGCATCCTGCTGTTGTAAGTGGCACAAATCTCGCGGGCTGCAAGACCCTGCGCAGCAATGAGGCACAGCCCCCCGGAACCTGCCTCAAATTCAGGCATTAACCACTTGCACCCAGCGCATAGCAGAAATGCATCAAAAAACCATTGTGCACGCGCAGCATTCACCTATCTTAATCTCAACACAGCGACACAGAGAAGGACTGTTAAACAAGAGAAATCTGAAATGGCTCACCCCGGCGACCTTCGCAGGTGCAGCAATTCGACCTTGTTTCGTCCCGACAATCGCTACAGAGATCAGGTCTTCCTCTCCTCCTCCCTGGAAGGCCTGTCCTAAGCGGCGGCATCATCCTCCTCCCGATGCCGCCGCCCTTTCATTCCGGTTCGAACCGGATCGACAAACATCACAGCACTCCTCCCTGTGTGGTTGATGTTTAAAAGGAGCGGCGGCGTTCACCTCCTCCCGAACGCCGCTGCTTTCTTTTCCCAAAAATCCCACAATCGCCCGACCGGTGCCGCATGGCGCCAAAATCAAACGTCAAATTTGCCTCATAAAATCAAACATGACAGAGGCAAAATGTCGAAATACCTTCTCCTGCCCGCTTTGGCACTGCTCAGCGCCTGCGCCGAACCCGCCGTGACCCAGTTCAACGGCCACAGCGTCAACATTCGCACTTCAAACACGCTGCCCGAACAGATGCGCGTTGCGCAGGCCGAGGCCAATGCCGTCTGTGCCAAGGCCGGAAAACGCGCCGAATTTGCGTCGACCACCTATGTGCTCGACCTCAACATGTCGAACTTCTATCTCTGCGTGTCACACCGGCCCAAAGGCACCAGACAAAATATCGCGTGCGGCCCGGCAGGGCCGCTCCGTTAGGTCACGCTCACGAACAGGCGTCTAGAAAGGGATATCGTCGCTGGCAGAGACAAAGCGGGCTACGATTTTCTTGATCCCGGCTTTCTCAAAATCGATCTCCAGCTTGTCGCCTTCGATGCCGATCACCGCGCCATAGCCGAACTTCTGGTGAAACACCCGCTCGCCGCTGGTAAAGCTGCTGACCGCAGCCGAATCGATGACCACATTGCGCGCTTCGCTGGGTTGCGCCATGCCGCGTTGTCCCGCGCGTTGCTGCAATCGCTTCCATCCGGGTGAATTGTACACGTTGGCTTCGGCCACGCGCGCCTCGATCCCCGATGCCGGCGTCGACGTCGACGTCGACGTCGGCGCCGCCGCGCCATAGCCGCCCCCATAAAGCCCCGGAGGTGTCAGCACGTCCACATGCGCCTCGGGCAGCTCATCGATAAACCGCGACGGCAGCGACGATTGCCATTGCCCAAACACCCGCCGGTTGGCGGCAAAACTGATCGTGCATAGCTCTTCGGCGCGGGTGATGCCGACATAGGCCAGACGGCGTTCTTCCTCGAGCCCTTTCAGACCCGATTCGTCCATGCTGCGTTGCGATGGAAACAGCCCGTCTTCCCAGCCCGGCAGGAACACGGCAGGAAACTCCAACCCCTTGGCCGCGTGCAGGGTCATGATCGAAACCTTGGCCTCGCCCTCGCCCGCCTCGTTGTCCATGATCAGGCTGACATGTTCCAGAAACCCTTGCAGGTTTTCGAACTGTTCCAGCGCTTTGACCAATTCCTTGAGGTTTTCCAATCGCCCCGGCGCTTCGGGGGTTTTGTCGTTTTGCCAGTGCCCGGTATAGCCCGACTCATCCAGGATGATTTCGGCCAGTTCCATATGAGACAGGTCCTTGTCGCCCGCCATCCGACCCCAGCGCGCGACCCCATCAACCAAAGTGGCCAGTTCAGACCCGCCCTTGCCCTTGATCAGCCCGCCCTGCACCGCCAGCCGCGCGCCTTCGACCAGCGACACACCATTTTCGCGCGCCACCC
The DNA here is from genome assembly GCA_045105075.1 of Sedimentitalea sp. Classification (GTDB taxonomy): domain Bacteria; phylum Pseudomonadota; class Alphaproteobacteria; order Rhodobacterales; family Rhodobacteraceae; genus JBGCDD01. The sequence continues at coordinate 2,915 of JBGCDD010000031.1, forward strand.
GCTGAAGGGTTTGCTGCGCCTTGTCGCCAAGGCCGCGTTTGGGTGTGTTCACAATCCGCTCAAACGCCAGATCATCGTCGGGGCTGGTGACCACGCGGAAATAGGCCATGGCATCGCGGATCTCCATGCGCTCGTAAAAGCGCGGACCGCCGATGACGCGATAGGGCAGACCGATGGTTAAAAACCGGTCTTCAAAGGCGCGCATCTGATGGCTGGCGCGCACCAGTATCGCCATGTCATCGAGCCCGATCTTGCGCATGCCGCGCGTGCCCTGCTGCATCGCCTCGATTTCGTCCCCGATCCAGCGCGCCTCTTCCTCGCCGTCCCAATGGCCGATCAGGCGGACCTGCTCGCCCTCCTCGGCTTCGGTCCACAGGGTTTTGCCAAGACGGCCTTCGTTGCCTGCAATCACACCGGACGCGGCGGCCAGAATATGGGGTGTGCTGCGATAATTCTGCTCCAAACGCACCACATGGGCGCCGGGAAAATCTTTTTCAAACCGCAGGATGTTGCCCACCTCGGCGCCACGCCAGCCATAGATCGACTGATCGTCATCGCCCACGCAACAGATGTTTTTGTGCTCAGCCGCCAGCAAGCGCAGCCACATATACTGCGCCACGTTGGTATCCTGATATTCGTCCACCAGAATAAACCGGAACCAGCGTTGATATTGCGCCAGCACATCCGGGTGCTGTTGGAAAATCACCACCATATGCAGCAACAGATCGCCAAAATCGACGGCGTTGAGCTCTTTCAGCCGGGCCTGATACTGCGCGTAAAGGTCAACGCCTTTGTGATTATAGGCCCCCGCATCCGCCGTCGGCACCTGATCGGGCGTCAGCGCACGGTTCTTCCAGCCATCAATCAGGCCCGCCAACATCCGCGCCGGCCAGCGTTTGTCGTCAATCTGGGCCGCGCGCACCAATTGCTTGAGCAGGCGCAACTGATCGTCGGTGTCCAGAATGGTGAAGTTGCTTTTCAGCCCGGCCAATTCCGCATGGCGGCGCAGCAATTTCACACAGATCGAATGGAAGGTGCCCAGCCACGGCATACCTTCGATGGACTGGCCCAACATGCCGCCCACACGGTTTTTCATTTCGCGCGCGGCCTTGTTGGTAAAGGTCACCGCCAAAATTTCGTTGGGCCGCGCCGATCCGGTGTTGAGCAAATGCACAATGCGCGCGGTCAGCGCCCGGGTTTTGCCGGTGCCCGCCCCGGCCAGCATCAAAACTGGCCCGTTGACCAGTTCTACCGCCTCGCGTTGGGCCGGGTTCAGCCCATCCAGATAGGGTTGCGGGCGCGCGGCCATGGCGCGTGCGGACAGTGACGCGGCTTCGAACGCGTCCATATCATCAAAACTGCTCATGGGCGCGAGCATAACCCAAAGCCGCGCGCAGGAAAAGGGATGTTCGCGCCTTGTTCCCTGTTAGGCGAGGTCGCGTAAAATCTCGAGCAACTCCAATTCGGTGGCCCCGAACTGGGCTTCGGCCAAAGCCCGCGCGGCGCGGGTTTTGGGCCCGTCCAAGCCATCAATCGGGCCAGGATCAAACCCGGCATCCAGAAGCAACGCCTGCCATTCCGCGGTTGTCGCCTCGCCGGTCAGCGCCGCCATCGCCCGCGCGGTCAGGATTTTGCGGTCGGCCAACCCGTTGGTGCCTCCGTTGATACCTTTGGTGACCATGATAACGTCCGGCTCGGGGCCATCGGCCCATTGCAGCAGCGTTTTGCCACTGCGCCGGGTGCGCGCGCAATATTTGGCGGCAATCCGCCAGCAGTTTTCAGGGGCTGCCGCCAGATCTGGATCATCTTGCAGGGGCAATCCCAAAAGCCCGCCATAGATGCGGTAGTTTGCGCGCCCGGTCAGTTGCAAATAGCCGCGCCCGCGAAAGCGCCAGCCATCGCCCGAGGCTTCCGATCCGTTGTCCATCCGGTTGGAATAAACCCGGTTGGCAATGCGTTCGGGTTGGCGGTGAAAGCTGTCTGCCTCGGCCGGAGAGGCGAAATGGCGCGATCCAAACACCTTCCACAAGCCAGCGCCGGAATAGTTCAGATTCTCGAAACGGGCTTTGTAATGTGCGCTTTCATGGGCGCATTGCCCAATCAACATCGCGCGGCGTTCGGTGTTGTTGATGCCGATCTCGATCAGATCGTCTGCCACGCTGTCCCAGGCATCGATGGCGACTTGCGCCAGTGTCGAAGACGACGCGCAGGCGCGAATGGCGGCTGAAATGCTCATGCCTTTTCTCCAAATTGCTCAAATCAATGGCACAACCCTAACACGAAATGACGCAATCCCCAAATTTGACCCTTGCGAAGGCGCGCAGCGCTGGCCAGAAAGTTGCGATGGACAGGCACAGCACATTCCCCGGCGTCGAAGATCTGAAAAACCGCGCGCGGGCGCGGATTCCGAAATTTGTGTGGGAATACCTTGACAGTGGCACCGGGTCAGAAGCGACCAAGGCGCGCAACCGCACGTCGCTGGACCGGGTGCAGTTCGCGCCCTCGATCCTGCATGGCCCGCAAGACCCGGACCTGAGCGTCGATTTGCTGGGCCAGCGCTTTCCTCTGCCCTTTGGAGCGGCGCCGATTGGCATGTCGGGGTTGATCTGGCCACGCGCCGAACAGCTGCTGGCGCGGGCGTTGGCGCAGGCCGAGCTGCCTTATACCCTGTCAACCGTGGCCAGCCAAAGCCCCGAAGACATGGCCGCGCATATCGGCCCGCAGGCGTGGTTTCAGATGTATCCGCCCAAAAAGGAGGAGATCCGCAAAGACCTGCTGGCACGGGCACGCGATGCGGGGTTTGGCACTTTGGTGTTGACGGTCGATGTGCCCGTGGCGTCGCGGCGCGAACGTCAGACCCGGTCTGGGTTGACGCAACCGCCCAAGTTGACACCGCGCTTGCTGGCCCAGATCGCGACCCGGCCGACATGGGCGCGAGGCATGGCGCAAAACGGCATGCCGCATATGCGCACGTTGGACAAATACATCGAAAAGGCGCAGGCCAATCTGCCGCCCACGGCCCATATCGGCTATATTCTGCGCACCTCTCCCGACATGGATTACGTGCGCTGGCTACGCGATCACTGGGATGGCCCGTTTGTGATCAAGGGCGTGCTGCGCGCCAGCGATGCTGCCCCGCTCGAGGCGATGGGCGTGGATGCGCTGTGGATTTCCAACCATGCCGGGCGCCAGTTTGATGCGGCTCCGGCCACGATTGATGTGCTGCCCGATATTCGCGCCGCCACGACGCTGCCGTTGATCTTTGATTCCGGCATTGAAGGCGGTCTTGATATCCTGCGTGCACTGGCGCTGGGGGCGGATTTTGTGATGCTGGGGCGCGCGTTCCACTTTGCCCTTGGCGCTTTGGGTGCCGATGGCCCGGCGCATCTGATCGATATGCTGCGGCTCGATATGGTTTCAAACATGGGGCAAATGGGCGTCGATAGGCTGACCGATCTGCCCCAGCCAATTCATAGCGAGCGGCCTCGCACGATCTAGCGCGAGACCTGGGGGCGAAGGGCTCAGCCCTTTTTTGCGCCGCCGGGACAGGGCCGCACCGGCCACCAGTGCACCGCCCAGCAACGGCAGGCTGGCCGGAACCGGCACAGCCGCGACGCCGATGCCTCCGTTAACGGCCGTTCCGGAGCCAAGGCCCAAGGCCGGGAACACATCAACCTCGTAAAAGTCATAGTTTTTGAGATGGAGGGTCTCATGTTGATCACGCCGCGATCACCGCCGGCGGCTGTCACAACAGCGCTGGTGGTGAGGAAATCCGCCTGAGATACGTCATACCTGCCTGACATCGTAAAAACGACACCGCCGACCACTTCTTCGCCAGCAATGAGAACGGCGGCAGCCGATGATGTGGCGCTAAGCCCAAAAGCAACAAAGCCCGCTGTGATGAAAGATCTGAAACATTCCCCGTATGTGGATATGACCATCAAGTTAACGGTTCGGTTACAACCTTGCCTCATAAAAGCCAATTTTTTCAAATTGTTGCTTGATTTTACCGTATTTGGCGAAAAATTGGCGCGCGTGGCCGGGTAATGGCGCATTTGAGAGTGGGATTGTGTTACGAGCGCTACGCCAGCGCAGGGACCGGGCGCGTGCCAATCCCCGACATACCCAGTCCTACGAGTTGTGAAAATCCGAATTAATGCCTA
>JBGCDD010000032.1:0-20874 GCA_045105075.1 Sedimentitalea sp.
AAACTCTCCGACATCGAACACACCGCCGCACCCGCCTATGGAATCGTCAATACCATCGAAAACCTTGAGGAAGCCCTAAAACCAACCGTGAATCCAAAAGACAACGGCAACATCAATGCCCCAACAGACCTCCCGAATAAGGGACAACTGGATGTTGCAACCAACATAAAACCCGTCCTCGCGGTCGTCGGGGACAACAGCTTTGATGCCGATGACCGCGCGCCATTGGTGTTTGACCACAGCTCGGCCATCGATATCCGCAACGGCACCATCGCGATGAGCTTTACCGCCAATCAGCTGTTCACCTATCAGACGTTGTTTTCCAAGGATGCCAGCGGGTACGGCAATGGGCACATCAGCGCATCTGTGAACGAAGTTGGCTCGCTTGTGGTACGTCTTCAGGACACTGAAAACAGCTATTACCTTGAGGTCGATCACGCCATCGATGCCGGGCAAGAGTATGATTTTGCACTCGCTTTCGGCCGTGACGGGGCCGAACTTTACCTTAACGGCGCGCGTGTGGCTTATGACGCCGACATGAAAATGGGCTGGAACACCAACACCGAAGCGCTGATCGTTGGCGCCAATGGCTGGAGCAGCACGCCCGGCACAACCGACAGCATTCACAGCCATTTCAACGGCACCATTTCCGATGTCGCGATCTATAGCCGACAGCTCACCGGAGAGCAGGTCTTTGGCGATGACGCCCGCGATGACTTTGCGTATTTCAACCGTTCTATCGAAGACGTGGGCTTTGCGCGCAATTCGGAAGGGGTGGTTGTGACCTCGCCCGTCGCGCGCAACATCGCCGTCGAGCAAGGCGTTGATTTCCTTCAGTTCAACGACATGACCGTGCGTGTGGATACCATTCAGTTTGGATCCGGGCGTGACGACGACATGCGCGGGCGCGACGGGTCTGATGTGTTGTTGGGCCGCGGCGGTGATGATGATCTGCGCGGGTATGACAACGATGATCTGCTGCGCGGCGGCGCTGGCGAAGATGATCTGTTCGGCGGCAAAGGCATGGACCGGCTGTTTGGCGAAGACGATGACGACCGATTGTTTGGCGGCGACACCACCGACTTTCTTTATGGAGGCGACGGTCACGACGCGCTTTACGGCGACGGTGGCAGCGACCGCTTCTTTGGCGGCCTCGGCGACGACCGAATCTTTGGCAACACCTGGGACGGCAAAGACAATGCCGCCAATGATCGGGTCTATTTCGACGGTGAATTCGCTGATTACAGCTTTTCAACCCAAAGCTGGTACGACAGCACGCGCGCCAGCAACCTGTTCCAACTGACCGTCACAGATTCAGCCAACGGCGGCTCGGACGGGTTCTATGAAGGCGCAGACCGGTTGATTGAGGTCGATTTTCTGGTGTTCGAAGACCGCACTGTCACCTTCGACAGCCTGCTGGGATGACCCAGGTCCTGGCCCAAACGGGCCAGGGTCCGCCGGATCAGGCCAGTTTCCAAACAAAGCCGCTGTGCCCAAAGGTGGGAAAACGCTGTGTCACCAAAGGATCATGCCCCGGGATCACCCGTGCCGGGGCTTGAGCCAAATCGACAATCTGCTTGAACCCCAATTGCATGTCTTCGCGGTCAACAACGATAGGGAACAGTTTGCCCGCCTCAAAATTCTCGTAATAGTGCGAGGCGTCCGAAGCAAGACAGAACGGCCCCTGATCCGTCATCACCCGCACCACCTGAAGCCCGCGTGAATGCCCGCCAACACGGTGCACGCTGACACCTGGTGCCACCTGGCCATCGCCATTGTGAAAAACCACGCGGCCGGAATAAACGTGGCGCACCATGTCGCACACATGTTCGGCGGTGAACGGCGCACGCAACTCGCCAGAACACATGCAAGCCCCTGTTGCAAAGGCCATTTCTGTCTCTTGCAGATGGAACTGCGCATAGGGATATCGCTCGAGACCTCCGGCATGATCATAGTGCAAATGCGTGATGATCACGGTATCTACGGTGTCGGGATCCAATTGCAGGGCCGCCAAAGAAGCAGCAGGATCGCGCAATATCGGCCGCCCCCTACGCGCGCCCTCTTTGGCGTCATATCCAGTATCAACTACGATACAGCGCCCTGCCCGTTCGAGCACCCAGATGAAGTAATCCATCCCATGCGGTGCCGCCGGGTGGTCATCATCTAAAAAGCTGTCAGAACGGGTGCGCGTGTTGCGTTCGGCGTATTTGAGGGCGTAAATCGTCCAGGTATCGCTCATCTTTTGCGTCTCCTGTGCTATGTTTGTGGGCAAACCTGTCACATCTGATCAACTTTGCCAACAACTTATACGTTAATGTATGCGTTACACCTTCCAAAAACAAAACGTGCCCCAACCCAGCGCCAAAGCCAACGGTGCCCAGAGCGGCGTGCCGACAAGCCCGAGCCACGCCAGAAATATGTAAGCCGTGCCCAAAAGCGTTATGAACAGCCGGTCGCCGCGCGTTGTGGTCAGGCCCAAAACGCCGTCACGTTCCGCGCCGCCGGGGTTGCGAAATTCCAGAACGGCCATCACGCCAATACAGCTGAAGATAAACACAAACACCGCCAGCGTTGCACGCGTCCAGGCCATCCAGAACCCGGCGAACATTGGATTGGTCCACCATTTCGCCCAGGTCAGAACCTCGACCTTTGGCTTACTGACATTGCCCCAACCTGCCTGCTGCGCCCAGGCCAGCGCCGGGATCAGGCCCAGCGCCAGCGCGATGTAAACCGCGCGCCGCATCATACCCGCCCCAGGGCAAAGCCCTTGGCGATGTAGTTGCGCACAAAGTAAATCACGATCGCACCCGGGATGATGGTCAGCACGCCCGCCGCTGCCAAAAGGCCCAGCTCGTACCCCGCGCTTGAGGTCGTGCGTGTCATGATCGCCGCAATCGGTTTGGCCTCAACCGCCGTCAGCGTTTTGGCCAGCAGCAATTCAACCCATGAGAACATGAAACAGAAGAACGCCGCGACCCCGATGCCCGCCTTGATCGTTGGCACAAAGATCTTCATGAAAAACGCCGGGAAGGAATAGCCATCGACATAAGCGGTTTCGTCCAGCTCCTTGGGCACGCCCGACATGAAACCTTCCAAAATCCACACCGCCAGCGGGATGTTGAAAAGGCAATGTGCCAGCGCCACCGCCAGATGCGTGTCAAACAGGCCCACCGCCGAATAAAGCTGAAAGAACGGCAGCGCGAACACCGCCGCCGGCGCCATCCGGTTGGTCAAAAGCCAGAAGAACAGATGCTTGTCGCCCATGAACCGATAGCGCGAAAACGCATAGGCTGCGGGCAAAGCAGCCGCCAGCGAGATCACCGTGTTCAGCGACACATAGAAGATCGAGTTCAGATAACCCCAATACCACGTCGGGTCGGTCAGGATCGTGCGGTAGCTTTCAAACGTCCATTGCTGGGGAAACAGGGAAAACCCGCCCAGAATCTCATTTGTGGTTTTGAAACTCATCGCCACCAGCCAATAAATCGGCAGCATCAGGAACAGGATGTAGATGATGGGAACCAGCGCGCGCAGTTTCATTCTTCGTCCTTCGTCATGATGGTGTAGAACAGCCAGCTGACCAGCAGCGTGAAGGCGAAGTAAATCAACGACATCGCCGCCGCATTGCTCAGCTCAAACTGGCCCAGCGCAACCTTCACCAGATCAATGCTCAGCAAGGTGGTCGAGTTGCCCGGCCCCCCGCCCGTCAGCACGAAAACCTCGGTGTAGATGTTGAAACTGTCCATAAATCGCAAAAGGATCGCGATGGTCAGCACCCGCTTCATTTTCGGCAACTGGATATAGCGGAACACCGACCAGTTGCTGGCCCCGTCGATTTTGGCGGCCTGATAATATGCCTCGGGGATGGAAATCAGCCCGGCATAGGCCAGCAAAACCACCAGCGACGTCCAGTGCCACACATCCATAATGATGATCGTGATCCACGCGGCCGTCGCGCTTTGGGTCATGTTGTATTCAATGCCCAGCGTCGTGTTCAGCGTATAGCCCAGCAACCCGATGTCGGGCAGCGTAAAGATGTTCCACATCGCCCCAACCACGTTCCACGGGATCAACAGCGGCAGCGCCATCAACACCAGACACACCGAAACCCAAGGCCCCGAGCGCGGCATCGCCAGTGCAATCATCACTCCCAGCGGAATTTCGATCGCCAGAATGGTCAGTGTGAACAGGATCTGACGCCCCAGCGCCGCGTGAAACCGGTCCGAGCGCAGCACATTTTCGAACCAGTCCATGCCCTGCCAGAAGAACAGGTTGTTGCCGAACGTCTCTTGCACCGAGTAATTGACCACTGTCATCAGCGGGATCAGCGCGTTGAACGCCACCAGCAACAACACCGGCAAAACAAAGAGCCATGCCCGTTGGTTTTCGGTTTTCATGTCGTGGCCCCCGCTGCGGTGTTTTGAACCACGCCTGTGTCATTTGCTGTCACGACCGCGCCTCCGTCATACCCTCTCATGACCGCGCCTCCGTCGTAACCCCTCATGACCGCGCCTCCGTCGCGAGCCAATCATCGGCGTAAAGCCGCGTCTGGTGCGGCTCGAACGCCAGATGAACTTCGGTGCCCGTTTCCGGAGGTGCGCCGTCGATGATCGCGTTGACAACCGTCTCGCCAGCCATTGCCTCGACCACGGTGTGACGCCCGATATCCGCAGCCTTGCGCACAATCGCGGGAATGCCAGCATCGCTCAGGCGCACATATTCCGGTCGAACGCCGATTTCGGTTTTGCTACCGGTGGTGGTGATCGCGCCTTCCAGCTCGATCCCCTGACCGCGAAACTGCGCCTGTCCGCCGTTCACATCGCAGGGCAACACGTTCATACCGGGCGAGCCGATGAAATGGCCCACAAAGGTGTGTTGCGGGCGCTCAAACAGATCCACGGGCGAGCCAATTTGCACAATCACCCCGTCCTGCATCACCACCACCTGATCGGCGAAGGTCAACGCTTCGGTCTGGTCATGGGTGACGTAAATCATCGTCACCGCGATCTTGTGATGCAGCTCTTTCAGCTTGGACCGCAGCTTCCACTTCAGCGCCGGGTCAATCACGGTCAGCGGTTCGTCAAACATGATGACATTCACATCATCGCGCACCAACCCCCGCCCCATCGAGATCTTTTGCTTGTTGTCCGGCGTCAGGTTCGACGCACGGGTTTGCAAGCGATCCTCAAGCTCAAGCATCACGGCAATCTCGCGTACACGCGCATCAACCCGCGCCGCATCCACCCCGCGATTGCGCAGCGGAAAGGCCAGATTGTCGTAAACCGTCATCGTGTCATAGATCACCGGAAACTGAAAAACCTGCGCGATGTTGCGCTGATCGGGTGGTAGGTTGGTGACGTCCTTGCCATCAAACAGCACCCGCCCGTCGCTGGGGGTCAGCAATCCAGAAATAATGTTGAGCAGCGTGGATTTCCCGCAACCCGAAGGCCCCAACAGCGCATAAGCCCCCCCGTCGGTCCAATCCAGATCGATCTGTTTCAGCGCAAAGTCATCCGGCCCCGAGGGCGCAGACATGTAGGAATGGCGCAACTTGTCCAGCGTGATCTTAGCCATTTGCCGCCCCCTTAGCCGCCAAAGCCCCGTCGGGCGCGAAATAAAAACACTGCTCGGGGATCATGTGAAACGCGTGGCGCGCCCCAATTTCATAAGGGTGGATCCCGGCCGAGGTCGACACCCACATGCCAGTCTCAATCTCAAAATGCGCCACGCTTTCCGACCCGCTCAATTCGGTGATCTGCACCGTGCCCTCCATCGCGACCGACGCGGCGCGCGGCGGGGTTGGCGTCACATGGTGCGGGCGAATGCCAACGGTATACTCGCCATCCGGCAGCGCCGCCGCCGCCCCTGCGTCCCAGCTGAGCCCTGTGCCAAGGTGCATCTGCCCGCCCGATTTGCGCACCGGCGCCAGATTGATCGGCGGGTCGGAAAACACCGCCGCCGCGTTCAGATTGGCAGGTGTGCGGTAAATCGTCGGGGTCGGGCCAAATTGGGTCAGCCGGCCTTCGTGGATCAACCCGGTATTGCCGCCCAGCAGCAACGCCTCGGTCGGCTCAGACGTGGCATAAACCACCACGGTGCCGCGCCCAGCCAGCAGGTCAGGCAGTTGTTCGCGCAATTCCTCGCGCAGTTTGTAATCAAGGTTGGCCAGCGGCTCATCGAGGAAAATCGCACGGCTTTCTTTGACAATTGCACGCGCCAAGGCGGTACGTTGCTGTTGCCCGCCCGACAACTCATCAGGACGGCGATGCAGCATCGGGCCCAGTTGCAGGATGTTGGCGGCCTCCTCGACACGCCCGGCAATTTCGGATTTCGCCACACCTGCCACCCGCAAAGGCGAGGCGATGTTTTCGAACACGCTCATATGCGGATAATTGACGAAAAACTGATGCACCAAAGAGATGTTGCGCTTTTGCGGCGACAGCCCGGTCACATCAACTCCGTCAGCCCAAAGCGTGCCAGTTGTGGGCCGCTCGAGCCCCGCCATCAGCTTGATCAGCGTGCTTTTGCCTGCATTCGTGGCGCCCAGCAGGATGTTGAACACTCCGGGTTCCAGCACCAACGATGTGTCGTGGATGTGGATCTCGGCGCCGACCCTTTTGGTGATTTGCTTTAGTTCGAGTGCCATGTGCCACCTTGCGACGGCGCAAAATGGCCCGCCACCGGGTCAATCCCGTTTTTCATGTTGGATGAAAGGAACCGGGGCGCACGCGGCGCCCCGGACCAATTGTCAGGCCTTAGTTGTCAGCCCAGCGCGCAACCAGCGCGTCATAGTTGACCGTCTGGCCCGCAGGCTTTTCGTTGGCCAGCTTGGGCTTCGGCGCGCCAGGCTGGGCGAACCAATACTCCGCATCCCGCTCAGGATTGAGACGTGGGCCACAGCCGCCATAAACGCTGGCCGCTTCGTCCGCCGCCTGCATCCGGGCCATGACCTGGTCCATTTCGCCAGCCAGTCGGTTCATCGCTTCCTGAGGTGTAAACGCACCCGAGTTCACGTCACCGATCTGCTGCCACCAGATTTGCGCCAGCTTGGGATAATCCGGCACGTTGATGCCAGTTGGCGACCATGCAACCCGATCAGGCGAGCGGTAGAATTCCACCAAACCGCCCAGTTTCGGGGCGCGTTCGGTGAACGACGCATGCCGAACCGAGCTGTCACGAGCAAACGTCAGACCCACATGGCTTTTGCGCACATCAACCGTTTTCGAGGTCACGAATTGCGCATAAAGCCACGCCGCCTTGGCGCGATCCATTGGCGTGGATTTCAGGATCGTCCATGACCCCACATCCTGATAGCCAACTTTCTGACCCTCTTCCCAGTATGGGCCATGCGGGCTGGGCGCCATCCGCCACAGTGGCATTCCGGCATCGTCAACTGTGTTGTTGCCGTCTGCTTTGGGCTTGACCATGTCGGCTGTAAACGCTGTGTACCAGAAAATCTGCTGGGCCACGTTGCCTTGGCTAAGTGCGGGCAATGATTGGTAAAAATCATAGGCAGCCGCGCCGGGAGGTGCGTATTTGCGCAGCCATTCATCCCATTTGCGGATCGCATAGACCGCCGCCGGGCCATTGGCCGCGCCGCCGCGTGACACGGACGCACCTGACGGGTTGCACGAACCGGCCTCCATGCGGATGCCCCATTCGTCAACCGGCACACCATTTGGTTCGCCCTTGTCGCCTGCTCCGGCCATCGACAGCCAGGCATCGGTCATGCGCCAGCCCAGATCAGGCGCGCGCTTGCCGTAATCCATGTGACCATAGATCGTTGTGCCGTCGATTTCCTTAACGTCCTCGCTGAAAAACTCGGCGATATCCTCATAGGCCGACCAGTTCACCGGCACGCCCAGATCATAGCCATACTTGGCCTTGAACGCCTCTTGCAGATCGGCGCGGTCGAACCAGGCTTTGCGGAACCAGTAAAGGTTGGCGAACTGCTGGTCGGGCAACTGATACAGATCACCATCGGGACCAGTGGTGAACTGAATGCCCATGAAATCATCGAGATCCAGCGTCGGGCTGGTCACATCAGCGCCGTCGCCGGCCATGAAGTCGGTCAGGTTGTACGCCAATTGCAGGCGCGAATGCGTGCCGATCAGGTCACTGTCGTTGACATAGGCATCATAGAGGTTCCGCTTGGTCTGCATCTGGGTCTGAACCGCCTGCACAACCTCGCCTTCGCCCAGAATCTGGTGGTTCACCTTGATCCCGGTGATCTCCTCAAACGCCTTGGTCAGGGTCTCGGATTCATAGCCATGCGTCGGAATACCCTCGGACAGCACGTTGATTTCCATGCCCGAATACGGCTCGGCGGCTCCAATGAACCACTCCATTTCCGACATCTGTTCCGATTTGCTCAGAACCGAGGGCTGAAACTCCTCATCGATCCATTTCTGCGCCGCAGCCGCATCGGCATAAGCAGCACTCGTTCCCGCAACAACGGCTGACACCGCAACAGCGGAGAGTAGTAACCTTCGCATGATTTTCCTCCCAGAATTTCATTTGGCTATCGTTTGATAGCGCGGACATGGTGTTTCGAAAGAAAATGAAAGTCAAAAGAAAAATGCGGTGGTGATTTTCAACCTGAGCGTTAAAGTGGTCACGTTTGAAATCCCGACCAACGGAGCCGAAAAGACGTGGACGTAGAAAGCAGACAAGAGGCCATTCTCGGACTGTTGCGGGCCCATGACCGCGTCGATGTCGAGGATCTGGCCGGGCATTTTGACGTCTCAACCCAGACCATTCGCAGTGATTTGCGCGGCCTCGCGCAGGGCGGATTGGTGGCGCGCACCCGCGGCGGCGCCCGTCATGTGCCCGCTGCCACCAGCCGCGACTATTCCGAACGCCGCAAACAGATGGCCGATCAGAAAGAGGCTCTGGGCACGCTGGCCGCCTCGCTCATCCCCGACAATTGCTCGGTTGCGCTGAACATCGGAACCACCACCGAACAGGTCGCGCGCGCGCTCAGCGCCCATTCCGGGCTGGTGGTGATGTCCAACAATATCAACATCATCAATGCGTTGATGAGCAGCCCGATCAAGGAACTGATCCTGGTGGGCGGTGCGGTGCGCCAAAGTGACGGCGCCATTGTGGGCGAAGACGCAGTCGAATTCATCTCGCGCTACAAGGTCGATTTCGCAGTGATCGGCACCTCGGCATTAGACGAAGACGGCTCGGTTCTGGACTATGACAGCCGCGAAGTCGCCGTCGCACGCGCCATTTTGCGCAATGCCCGCACGCGCATTCTGGTCAGCGATCACAGCAAATTCGAACGCACCGCACAGGTGCGCATTTGCGATGTGTCCGAATTGGACTATGTCGTAACCGACGCCGAACCCCCCGCGCCGTTTGCCGAAGCCGCAGCACGCGCAAACACCACAATCATAACCCCCGGAACGCCCCATGTCTGAGCCTTACGATCTGTTTGTCATCGGCGGTGGAATCAATGGCTGCGGTATTGCCCGCGATGCCTCGGGGCGGGGTTTGACGGTGGCCCTGGCAGAAATGAACGATCTGGCCAGCGCGACCTCTTCGGCCAGCACCAAGCTGTTTCACGGCGGGCTGCGTTACCTCGAATACTTCGAATTCCGCCTTGTGCGCGAAGCCTTGATTGAACGCGAAACCCTCTTGCGCGCGATGCCCCACATCAGCTGGCCGATGCGATTTGTGCTGCCTTATCACGCCGATATGCGGTTCGAGAGTGACACGCCGACCTCGCGGTTGTTGTCCAAGATTATGCCCTGGATGCGCGGGCGCCGTCCGGCCTGGCTGATCCGGTTGGGGCTGTTTCTCTATGATCATATGGGCGGGCGCAAAGTCCTGCCTTCGACCAGCACGCTGGATTTGGCGCATGATCCCGCTGGAACGCCGCTGCAGGATCAATTCCGCAAGGCTTATGAATATTCCGATTGCTGGATCGAGGATTCGCGGCTGGTGGTGCTGAATGCGCGCGACGCAGCCTCCCGTGGCGCGCGGATTATGACCCGCACCAAAGTGATCTCGGCCGAGCGGCGCGATGATCTGTGGCATCTGGAGCTTGAAGATCAGAACACCGGCGCGCAACACAGCGCCACAGCCCGGATGCTGGTCAATGCCGGCGGCCCCTGGGTCAGCGACATCATCCGCCACACCGCGCGCATCAATTCGCGCGAAGGCGTGCGGCTGGTGCGCGGCAGTCACATTGTCACCAAGCGTCTGTTTGATCACGACAAATGCTATTTCTTCCAGGGCACCGACGGGCGCATTATCTTTGCGATCCCCTACGAGGGCGATTTCACGCTGATCGGCACAACCGACGCCGACCATGATGATCCGTCGGTCAAACCCGAATGCACCCCCGCCGAGCGCGATTACCTACTGACTTTTGCCAGCGCCTATTTCAAGCAGCCAATCACCCAAGACGATGTGGTCTGGACTTATTCCGGCGTGCGTCCGCTTTATGATGACGGCGCCAAGTCCGCCACCGCAGCCACCCGCGATTACGTGCTGACGCTGGACGAAAACGCCGGCGCGCCGATGCTGAACGTGTTTGGCGGCAAAATCACCACCTATCGCAAGCTTGCCGAATCCGCGCTGGTCAAGATCACGCCGTTTTTTCCGCACGCGCGCCAGAAATGGACCGCAGGCGTCGCCCTGCCCGGCGGTGATTTCGCAGTTGATGGTGCCGCCACGCTGACGCAGAAACTGATCGCTCGGCACGACTTCCTGACCCCCGATTGGGCCAAGCGATTGGTGCGCGCCTATGGCACCGATGCCTTTGACATTGTCCAGCCCGACATGGGGCAGGACTTTGGCGCCACCATCACCGCACGCGAACTGGATTGGGCGATCGCGCAGGAATGGGTGCAGACCGGCGAAGATTTTGTCTGGCGGCGCACCAAGCTGGGCTTGCGCCTGTCGCCCGGGCAAATCGAACAGATCGACAGCTATATCAAATCCCATGGCTTGACCCCGCCCGCCGCGACCGAAATGGTGTCCGGGTCGTGATCTGATAGGGCCCAACACATGTTTTTGAAAAATGCCTGGTACGTCGCCGCCTGGAGCCACGAGGTTGACCGCAGCCTTCAGCAAACCCGCGTTTTGGGCGAAAAGATCTGTCTTTTTCGCACCAACGAGGGCGAAGTGATCGCGCTGGAAGACGCCTGCCCGCATCGCAAACTGCCGCTGTCCAAGGGCCGTATCAAGGGCGACACGATTGAATGTGGCTATCACGGGCTGACCTTTGATTGCGCCGGGCAATGCGTCGCCGCCCCTGGCAAGGGGCGCATTCCTTCAAATGCCAAGGTGCACGCCTATCCGATCCACGAGAAGTACGATCTGGTCTGGATCTGGATGGGCAACCCGGCCATGGCCGACCCCTCCGAGATTTTCGAGATCGCCGAATATGACAACCCCGATTGGGGCGTGAACCGGGGCGCGGCGCTCGAAATCGCGTGCAATTATCTTTACGTGACCGACAATCTGTTGGACCCGACCCACGTGGCCTGGGTGCACCAAGGATCTTTCGCGCAAGATGCCACCAAGGACACGCCGCTCAAGATCACCAAGAAAGACGACGGGATCGTGGTGCACCGCTGGATGATGGATGTGGAACCCGCGCCGTTTTACGCCAAGATCGTCGCGTTCGAGGGCAACTGCGACCGTCTGCAGCACTATGAGGTGCGCTATCCCAGCCAAGCGCTGATCCGCGCCGTGTTCACCCCCGCTGGCACCGGTGGCCCGGATGGCCCGCTGCACGACGACACCTTCATCATGGACAGCTACAATTTCATGACCCCGACCACCGCGTCCGAAACCCGCTACTACTGGTTCCAACTGCGCAACATCCGCCCCGAAGACGATGATTTATCTCAAATGATGAGCGATGACGTCAAACACGCCTTTGAAGAAGACAAAGCCGTGCTGGAAGACGTGCAGGTTGGCATGGCCGAGAAAATCTCGCCCCATATCGATCTGAACATTGACGGCGGACAACTCAGGTTCCGCCGCCAGCTTGAGGTTATGATCGCCAACGAACACCTCGCTGACGAAGCGCTAAATGGCTGAAGTCGCGGCTTAGAGCCGCACCAGCTTTTCATAGCCCTGCGCAATGTCACGGGCCAAGGCGCCGACCTCAAAGTTATAGTCGCCGATCTGACCAACCGGGGTCACCTCGGCCGCGGTGCCGGTCAGCCAGCATTGCTCGAAACTTTCCAACTCGTCGGGCATGATGTGGCGCTCGTGCACCTTGACCTGACGCTCTTTCAGCATGCCGATCACCGTCTGGCGCGTCAGCCCGTTCAAGAAGCAATCGGGATCGGGAGTGTGCACCTCGCCGTCACGCACAAAGAAAATGTTGGCCCCGGTCGCCTCGGCCACATAGCCGCGATAGTCAAACATCATCGCATCCGAACAGCCCTTCGCCTCGGCGGCGTGTTTGGACATGGTGCAGATCATGTAAAGCCCGGCGGCCTTGGCGTGGCTGGGGATGGTTTCGGGGCTGGGGCGTTTCCATTTGGAGATGTCCAGCTTGGCGCCTTTGAACTTGGCGTCGCCGTAATACGCGCCCCATTCCCAAGCCGCGATGGCCATGCGCACCGGGTTTTTCGCCGACGCGACCCCCATGTCTTCGCCCGCCCCGCGCCACGCCACCGCGCGCACATAAGCATCCGACAAACCGCTCGCCGCCAGTGTTTCAACCTTGGCCGCTTCGATTTCATCGACCGTGTAGGGGATCTCAAAATCGATCATCTGGGCCGAGCGTTTCAGCCGTTCGGAATGCTCGCGCGATTTGAAGATTTTGCCGCCGTAAGCACGCTCACCCTCGAACACCGAACTGGCGTAATGCATCGCATGCGTCAGGACGTGGACATTGGCCTCGCGCCAGTCGATCAACTGGCCATCCATCCAGATTTTACCGTCGCGGTCATCATATCCCGACATCGTCTTTTCCTCCTGCCCAGTGGGCGATTTGCATTTGTTGCGCACATTATGGCCACTTCGGACATATTATTGCGTCAAAACTGCGATTCGATACCGCTTCACTCTTGGAATGTCAACAAGGCTGACATATGCTGTTTCAAAACGGGAGGAGCAGGAACATCATGTCCGAAGGGCGCCCCGCGCAGACCTATGGCGGCGAAAGCTTGCTGTTTCTGACCGATGAACAACTCAGGCAAGGGATTGAGGCGATGTTTTTCGCCTATCGCGGCTTTACCGCCGACCCTGATCGTATTCTGACCGAACTGGCCTATGGGCGCGCGCACCACCGCGCGATCCACTTTATCAAGCGCGCGCCCGGCACCACCGTCAACAACCTGCTGGCGATTTTGGGCGTGACCAAACAATCGCTGAACCGGGTGCTGCGCACGTTGATTTCGGATGGTTTGGTTGACAGTCGCGTGGGCACCAGTGACAAACGTGAACGCCATCTGTTTCTGACCGACGCGGGTGGCGAATTGGAAAGCCGATTGTCCGGGGCGCAGCGGGCCCGCATGCGCGCCGCCTCCCGCGATGCCGGCCCCGAGGCTGTTTCGGGGTTCAAACAGGTGCTCGAAGCGATGATGGATGCCGATATGCGACGCGCCTATGCCCGGCTAAGGGACGGTACGTGATGAGCGATCTTGATGCCCACCTTTTGATAGTGGATGACGACGAGCGTATCCGCGATTTGCTGAAAAAGTTCCTGATGCGTCATGGGTTTCTGGTGACCGCAGCCCGCGATGCGGCCCATGCCCGGCGGGTGTTGTCGGGATTGGATTTTGATCTGATTGTAATGGATGTGATGATGCCCGGCGAAGACGGTGTCAGCCTGACGCGGGCCTTGCGTGAAACCCATACGACGCCAATTTTGCTGCTGACCGCGCGGGGCGAAACCGAACACCGCATTCAGGGGCTTGAGGCGGGGGCGGATGATTATCTTGCCAAGCCGTTTGAGCCCAAGGAATTGCTGTTACGCATCAACGCGATCCTGCGCCGCATGCCCGACACGCCCAGCGCCGATACCGTGCCCAAGGTGCTGCATCTGGGCGCCATCCGCTATGACATTGAACGCGGCGAGATGTGGCAGGGAGAAGCACTTGTGCGCCTGACCGCCACCGAAAGCCAGTTGATGCGCATCTTTGCGGCCACCCCGGGCGAGCCGGTGACACGCACCAAACTGGTCGAAGATCTGGGCCGCGACCGAGGGCAAGCGCAGGAACGCGCAGTGGACGTGCAGATCACTCGGCTGCGGCGTAAAATTGAAACAGATTCCAAGCAGCCGCGCTATTTGCAGACGGTGCGTGGCGCGGGATATATGCTGTCTCCTGATTAAGGAGGCCGCTGCGCGGCGTATTTTTGCCTTCGGCGAGGATATTTCAGGCAAGAGGAAAACCCATGTCAGGCACGGCTTTGATCACCCATGCAGATTGTCTGGGCCATATTACACCAGACGGACACCCCGAGCGTGTGGCCCGTCTAGAGCATGTTTTGCACGCCTTGGAGTCGCTTGAGTTGACGCGGGTGACGGCACCGATGGCAGCAGAGGATGATGTGTTGCGGGTGCATCCTGCGGGTTATTTGACGGATCTGCGCCGTGCCCGCCCCGAGCAGGGATTTGCCCAAATCGATGGCGATACGTTTTTGTCGCCCGGTTCACTTGATGCCGCGTTTCGCGGGGCTGGGGCGGTTGTGCGAGCGGTTGATATGGTTTTAAGCGGCGAGGTTCACAATGCTTTTGCCGCTGTGCGCCCGCCCGGTCATCACGCGGAAACCGACACATCGATGGGGTTTTGTCTGTTTGGCAATGCGGCACTGGCGGCGAAACATGCGCTGGATCATCATGGGTTGAGCCGCGTTGCAGTGGTCGATTTTGACGTGCATCATGGCAATGGCACGCAGGATTTGCTGTGGGATGAGCCACGCGCCCTGCTGATCACCAGCCAGCAGATGCCGCTTTGGCCCGGCAGCGGACGGGCGGATGAAACCGGCGCTCATGACACCATTCTGAACATTCCGTTGCCGCCTGACAGTGATGGTGCGCGGATGCGTCATGCCTATGAAACACTGGCCTTTCCCCGTCTGCGCGCGTTTCAACCCGAATTGATGATTGTGTCGGCGGGATTTGATGCGCATCAGGACGACCCGCTGGCCAATCTCAACTGGTCGACTGGTGATTTCGCCTGGTTGACGGCCCAGCTTTGCGATTTGGCGCAGTCGTTGTGTCAGGGCCGTCTGGTATCGACCCTGGAAGGCGGCTATGATCTGGCGGCGTTGGCCGGGTCGGCCAAGGCCCATGTACAGGAATTGATGAAAGCCGCGAGATGAGTGATACGCCCGTAGACAAAATGAGCTTTGAGCAGGCGATGAAAGAGCTGGAAACCGTTGTGGACCAGCTTGAAAAAGGCGATGTGCCGCTGGACGCCTCAATCACGCTGTATGAACGGGGCGCGGCCTTGAAACAGCGCTGTGAAGACGAGCTGAAGCGGGCCGAGGAAAAGGTTGCGGCGATCACTCTGGATGGGGCGGGCGCGCCAACGGGCACCACGCCAGTCGACGGCGCCTAGGTGTTTTCTGACCGGCTGAGCGATGCGGCGCGCCGCATTCAGGACCAATTCGACCAGGTTCTGGCGGCGTTTGACCCAATTCCGGTGGTGCGCGGCATGGGATATGCCACCCAGGGTGGCAAACGCCTGCGCGGTTTTCTGGTATTGGAAAGCGCGTTTCTGCACGACGTTCCAAGCGAACGCGCGATTTGGCCGGCGGTCGGAATTGAAGCCTTGCACGCCTACAGTCTGGTGCATGATGACTTGCCCTGTATGGATGACGACGCGCTGCGCCGCGGGCGGGCGACCGTGCATGTGAAATGGAACGAAGGCACGGCGGTTCTAGTGGGCGACGCGCTGCAATCGCTGGCCTTTGAAATGGCGGCCCATCCCGGCTGTGGCGACGCGCATGTGCGCGCCGATCTGGCATTGTCCTTGGCGCGTGCGAGTGGCGCCCAGGGTATGGTTCTGGGCCAGGCGCTTGATATCGCAGCCGAAACCGCCGATGCGCCGCTGAACTTGGCACAGATCACCGATCTACAGGCCGGCAAGACCGGCGCTTTGATCGAATGGGCCGCCTGTGCCGGCGCGCGTTTGGCCCAGGCCGACACCGCCGCGCTGCGCCAATATGCGCAAGCCTTGGGCCTTGCTTTTCAGATCGCCGATGACATCTTGGATATTGAAGGCAGCGCCGAAAAAGCTGGCAAACGTTTGCAAAAAGATGCCGAGGCTGGCAAGGCGACGTTTGTGTCCTTGCTTGGTCTGGAACCGGCGCGCACCCGCGCCCTTGATCTGGTCAACGAGGCTTGCGATGCGCTGGCGCCCTACGGGGCAAAAGCAGATGCTTTGCGGCAAGCGGCGCGATTTGTGATCGCCCGCGACAGTTAAAAAGGAGGTGCAAATGTCAAACGCACCACACACACCACTGCTCGATCAGGTCTCTAAACCGGCAGATCTGAAACGGTTTTCCGACGCACAATTGAACCAGATCGCACAGGAACTGCGCGCCGAGACGATTTCGGCCGTATCTGTCACTGGCGGCCATCTGGGGGCCGGGCTTGGCGTGGTCGAACTGACGGTGGCGCTGCATGCGGTGTTTGACACGCCGCGCGACCGCTTGATCTGGGATGTGGGGCATCAGTGTTACCCGCATAAAATCCTGACCGGGCGACGTGATCGCATCCGCACCTTGCGCATGAAGGATGGCCTGTCCGGCTTTACCAAACGCAAGGAAAGCCCCTATGACCCGTTCGGCGCGGCCCATTCCAGCACCTCGATCAGCGCTGCACTTGGCTTTGCCGTGGCGCGTGATCTGGGCGGTGTGACCGACGAAGGTCTGGGCGACGCCATTGCTGTGATTGGCGACGGCAGCATGAGCGCGGGCATGGCCTTTGAGGCGATGAACAACGCAGGCCATTTGAAAAAACGCATGATCGTCATCTTAAACGACAATGAAATGTCGATCGCGCCGCCCGTCGGCGCCTTGTCGGCCCACCTGTCGCGCCTTTACGCCGAAGAACCGTTTCAAGAGCTGAAAGCCGCCGCCAAAGGCGCGGTGTCGCTGCTGCCCGAACCGTTCCGCGAAGGCGCCAAACGTGCCAAAGATATGCTCAAGGGCATGGCCGTGGGCGGCACCCTGTTTGAAGCGCTTGGGTTTTCCTATTTGGGGCCAATCGACGGGCATGATCTGGACCAGCTGTTGCCGGTCCTGCGCACCGTGCGCGCCCGCGCGACCGGGCCGATCCTGATCCATGTGCTGACCAAAAAGGGCAAAGGTTATGCTCCGGCCGAAACCGCACGCGACAAAGGCCACGCGACGGCCAAGTTCGATATGGTCACCGGCGAGCAGAAGAAGGCGCCCAGCAACGCGCCGAGTTATACCTCGGTCTATGGCAAAACGCTGACCGAGCTGGCCACCGAAGACGACAAGATCGTGGCCGTCACAGCCGCCATGCCCGATGGCACCGGGCTAAACCTGTTTGCCGAACGGTTTCCCAGCCGGTGTTTCGACGTGGGCATCGCAGAACAACACGGCGTGACGTTTTGCGCGGCTCTGGCCGCGGGCGGCATGAAACCGTTCTGCACCATCTATTCGACATTCCTGCAACGCGGCTATGATCAAGTGGTGCATGACGTTGCCATCCAGAGGCTTCCGGTGCGCTTTGCCATCGACCGCGCGGGTCTGGTGGGCGCAGATGGCGCCACACATGCTGGCAGTTACGACATTGCTTATCTTGCCAATTTGCCGGGCTTTGTGGTGATGGCCGCCGCAGATGAGGCCGAGCTGAAACATATGGTCGCCACAGCCGCCGCTCACAATGACGGGCCCATCGCGTTTCGATATCCACGCGGCGAAGGCACCGGAGTCGACATGCCGGAGCAGGGCAAGATCCTCGACATCGGCAAAGGCCGGATGATCCAATCCGGTGCCCGCGTCGCTATTTTGTCCTTTGGCACCCGGCTGAGCGAAGTTCAAAAAGCCGCTGAAGCGCTGTCGGCAAAGGGCATCACCCCCACCATCGCCGACGCCCGCTTTGCCAAACCGCTTGACCAGGATCTGATCATGTCCCTGGCTGCAGAGCACGAGGCATTGATCACAATTGAAGAAGGCGCCGTCGGCGGATTTGGCAGCCATGTGGCGCAACTGCTGTCCGATAAAGGCGCTTTTGACCAAGGACTCAAATTCCGTTCAATGGTTTTGCCAGACATATTTGTCGATCAGTCGAGCCCTGCAGATATGTATGCCATCTCGGGCCTAAACGCCGAGCAAATCGAAACCAAAGTGCTCGAAGTGCTCGGCATCGCCAACATTGCCGAAAAACGCGCCTGACCTGAACAACGGCTTCAAACACGCCGAAAATGGGATCAGGCCATACCTTCCTTGGGGCTTTGCCCCAAACCCCAGAGTTTACCTAGAAAGATGAAGCACACTCCCCTTCATCTTTCTAAAAAACTCCGGGGGAGACGCTCCGCAGGAGGGTCGGGGGCAGAGCCCCCTTTTAGGATGAAACAACCGAACCTAAGTACCGTGCCAGCGCCGCAGCATCCAATACCATTGATCCGGGTTCGCCAGAATCCTTTTTGACAGGCTTTCATTGAAAGCACGCGTCATCGTGGCGGCATCCGAATGCGGTATCGCGGCTTCAAATTCTACAGCCACCTCGGTGCCATCCCCTGTACGGGTGCCATAGGCGGGCACCATTGGCAGGTCGTATTTCAAAGAAATTTGCGCGGCAGCAAGCGACGTCATTGCGTCGTGACCCAAAAAGGGCAATCGAGCGCCCTGCGCGTATTTTTCGTCCAATAGAATTGCAACAAATCCACCCGATCGAACATGGCGCACCAGTGCTTTGGTGCCTGTTGCGCCCGTTGGCAAGATAGGCAGGCCGCCCGCCTGAATGCCCGCAAGCAGGCGGCGTTCATAGTGCCGGTTGGTTTGGGGGCGATAGACCGCACCCGTTTCCATACCCCGAGCGCTTAGAATGGCGCGCACAGCGTCCCATTGACCAAAATGACCCGAGACAATGACAGCGCCAGTGCCGTTTGCCTGCGCCTTTTCGAGGGTTTCCAGACCCGGGCCGCTGACCGAGAATTTCTCGAGCCGGGTGCGGAATTCTGCGCCGTGGTAGATCTCGAACAGAGTGCGACCCATATTGCGACCCACCGCGCGACTCATTGCCATGCGGTCGCGCCTGGTCATGTCCGGAAACACCCGCAGCACCTCGCGATCGAAGCGCCGTCGCGCCAGCGGGAACCAGTACATCACGCCCCCTGCAACCGTGCCCAAAGCCTTGGCACGGCGATCAAAGGAACGGCCACGCGACGCAGTCAGCGCAGACAGCAGCGGCAAATAGCGCAGATGCTGCAAAAGGGCACGGACGGGGCGCAGGCTCATAGCAATCTCATGCCCGGTTTTGTGCGCCTTGCCCAGCCCATTTGGATCTTGCCCCGGTTCACTTGGGCGCGCGCGCCGCAAGGAGTTTCTCGATCGCTTCAAGGCGGTTCATGACCTCGTCGCGGTAGGCATCGGTTTGCGCATTGCCTTCTTCGTGATGCGCATCCTGCATCGAATTGACGATCAGACCCACCAAAAGGTTCACCACCGCGAATGTCGTCACCATGATGAACGGGATGAAGAACGCCCAGGCCAGCGGGTAAACCTCCATCACCGGGCGCACGATGCCCATTGACCAGCTTTCCAGCGTCATGATCTGAAACAGCGAATACCCCGACCGCCCCAGCGTGCCAAACCAATCGGGGAAGCTGTATGCGAACAGCTTGGTGGCGATCACCGCTCCGACATAAAAGATCAAGGCCATGAGCAAAAACACCGACCCCATACCCGGCAATGCCTTGACGAAGCCTTCGACAACGCGGCGCAGGCTGGGCGCCACCGAGATCACCCGCAGCACCCGCAGGATCCGCAGCGCACGCAGAGCGGACAGACCCTGCCCCGATGGCACCAGTGATATTCCGACGATGATAAAGTCAAAAATATTCCAGCCATTGCGGAAGAAGGCAAACCGGTAAACAAACAGTTTGGCCAGCAATTCAGCAACAAATATTCCCAGACACACCTTGTCGAGAAACAGGATCAGCGGCCCAAAACTGGCCATAATCGTAGCTGAGGTTTCGAGCCCCAGAATGATTGCGTTGGCAATGATAACACCCAGAATGGCATTGCTCACCATCTGCGTTTCAAGAAGGGTCTGGACGCGGGCGCGCAGGGTCATACCAAGCCTCGGATCTGTTGGTTGGGCGCTATATGGCCTAGTTGAACGCGAGGCTGCAAGGGCTGGGCTAGCCTTCTTCGGCCAGCAAAGCCGCAAGGCCCGCGCGATAGTCGGGATGGCGCAATGTCACGCCCAATTCGGTTTTGATGCGATCATTGCGCACGCGTTTGGACTCGGCGTAAAAACTGCGCGCCATTGGGGTCATATCAGCGGTGTCAAAGTCAACTTCGGGCGGCAAAGGCAGCCCCAACAGAGTGGCGGCATGGGCGATCACGTCTTGGGGCGGGGCCGGATCATTGTCGCACAGGTTATAGATCGCACCGGGATTGGGGCGTGCGATCGACGCGGCCAAAACTTGGGCAATGTCATCCACATGAATGCGGCTGAACACCTGACCGGGTTTGATCACCCGGCGCGCAGTGCCGGCGCGCACTTTGGCAAAAGGACCGCGCCCAGGGCCATAAATGCCGGCCAGACGAAAGATGTGCAGCGGCAGGTCGGGGATGGATTGCCAATCGGCTTCGGCGACGACACGCCATTTGCCGCGCCGGGTTGAGGGCGTCAGCGGCGTGGTTTCATCGACCCAGCCACCGCCATGATCGCCGTAAACCCCGGTGGTCGAC
>JBGCDD010000033.1:0-34946 GCA_045105075.1 Sedimentitalea sp.
CACCACCATGCCGACCTTTTTGGCACGGATCGGGCCTCGGCTGGTCTGCACGCCGGTGACCGCGCCGTTTTCAATGTCAATCCCGGTGACTTCGCAGTTTTGCAACAAATCAACGCCGCGCTGATCGGCGCCGCGCGCAAAACCCCAGGCCACCGCATCATGGCGCGCCGTGCCGCCACGCGGATGGTAAAGCCCGCCATAAACCGGAAAGCGCACATTGTCGAAATCCAGGAAAGGCGCGTGTTTGCGCACCCCTTCACGATCAAGCAGAATGGCATCATCGCCCTGGCTGGCCATCATATTGGCGCGCCGCGCCGCATAATCGCGCTGGCCGTCGGAATGAAACAGGTTGATGACCCCGCGCTGGGAATGCATCACGTTGTAATTCAGGCTGTCCTCCAGCCCTTCCCACAGCTTCAGCGAATGCGAGTAAAATTCGGAATTGCCCGGCAGCGCATAATTGGCGCGCACAATGGTTGTGTTACGCCCGACATTGCCACCACCCAGATAGCCCTTTTCAAGCACCGCGATGTTGGTCAGGCCATGTTCCTGTGCAAGGTAAAACGCGGTTGCCAGACCATGCCCGCCGCCACCAATGATCAGGATATCATATTCGGCTTTCGGCTCGGGATCACGCCAGTGTGGCGTCCACCCTTTGTTGCCGGTCAGACCTTCTTTCAGAATTCTGAGGGCTGAAAATCGCATCGCACTCTCCACAAGACCGAGCGGACCGTAACCGCGCTTTGCAAGACGTTCAATCCCGTGTTCGAGGTTTGTTTTGACAGCGTAATACCGACAAAAACGACGCCAAAAACAATTCACTCAAGGGAAGCGATTATACCCTTTGGGAAAATAGGTGCGGTTTCAGAGCACTGCGGGCTTTGGCTTGCGCCGCCGGGCCGCACACAAAGCGCTTTGGCGCGCGAATGCCGCAAAGCGCGCACAATTGCGACATCGCGTGGGTTTAGGTTTGACGTCGATGAGGTTCGTCAAACGGCGATGGATCCGACCCATGGACCGAGTCGCCCGGGTCAGGTTGACCCAGCGCACAGGTGGCGGAGTGATCCCCCCAGCGACATTTTGGAAGGATCACACAGTTTATACAGCCCCGATCACATCAAATTGGACCCGCCTGGTTTGGCTCACAAGCCTTTGGCGCGATAGCTGGATGCGACTTTTTCGATACTGACCAGATAGGCCGCTGTACGCAGATCCTTCACATCGTCACGTTCGTGCCAGATCGCGCGCATCGACTGATGGGCCGCGCGCATGGTGTCATCCAGCCCCGAACGCACCAGTTCCAGCTCGCCTGCGCCGCGCAGATAGCGCTGTTTGAACCCAGGCGACAGCGTCCAACCCAGCTCTTTGTCGCCGCTCAGACGTTCCAGTTCGTCCACCACCAGCTGGTGGCGCGATTCTTCCTGACGCCGTCCCATCCGGCCAAACCGAATATGCGACAGGTTCTTGACCCACTCAAAGTAAGACACCGTGACGCCGCCCGCATTTGCATACATGTCAGGAATGATCACACAGCCCTTTTCACGCAGGATATCATCCGCCCCCGCGGTCACCGGACCATTGGCGGCCTCAATGATCAGCGGTGCTTTGATCCGGGCTGCGTTGGACAGGTTGATCACCCCCTCCAGCGCTGCGGGCACCAGAATATCGCAATCTTCTTCCAGCACGGCGGCACCTTCTGCCACATGGTTGGCATCCGGATACCCGGTCACACCGCCATGCCCCATGATCCAATTGCGCACCGCTTCGACATCCAGCCCCTTGGGATTGAACAGCGCACCATCGCGCTCGATGATGCCGGTGATGATCGCACCGTCTTCTTCCGACAGGAACTTGGCCGCGTGATAGCCCACATTGCCCAGGCCCTGCACAATCACGCGCTTGCCCTCCAGCGTGCCGGTCATACCGGCCTTTTCCATATCGCGCGGATCACGGAAAAATTCCTGTAGCGCGTATTGCACACCGCGACCGGTCGCCTCGGTGCGCCCCTGAATGCCGCCCGCGTTGATCGGCTTGCCCGTCACACAGGCCGCCGAGTTGATATCGGTGGTGTTCATGCGCCGGTACTGATCAGCAATCCAGGCCATCTCACGCTCGCCCGTGCCCATATCAGGAGCCGGCACGTTCTGGGACGGGTGGATCAGATCGCGCTTGGCCCCCTCATAGGCAAAGCGGCGGGTGATCAGTTCCAGCTCGTGCTCGTCATATTGGCGCGGATCGATCCGCAGCCCCCCCTTCGAGCCGCCAAACGGTGCCTCTACCAACGCGCATTTATAGGTCATCAACGCCGCCAGCGCCTCGACCTCGTCCTGATTGACGCCCATCGCATAACGAATGCCGCCTTTGACCGGCTCCATATGTTCAGAGTGAACCGAGCGATAGCCAGTGAAGGTCTGGATCTGACCGCGCAACCGCACGCCGAAACGCACCGTATAGGTGGCATTGCAAACCCGGATCTTTTCCTCAAGCCCCGGTGGCAGGTCCATGAGCGCAACCGCCCGGTTGAACATCAGGTCCACACTCTCGCGAAAACTGGGTTCTTTGATCTGGCTCATGCTCTGTCCCTTTCACTGGCGACATTGTGTGGATCGTTTGACCCTCTTGCACTTAAGACTATGACGACTTGTTTAACTATTGCGACAATTTTAGGCATTTCATTTTCTCGCCCAGTTACGGCCTTGATCGCCCGGTCATCGGTTCCGGAATGTGAACGCCCCTCGTCCCTGAAACAGCGGCGTTGTTCGTTGCCGGGAAACAAAGCCCTGGCTGAGGGCCAGATCGTGGCCAAATTAATGCCCTATTCCCTTTGTTTTGCTGGGTTCCTGCCCCATTTCGGACATGTTTGTGACCGAAAAAGGTGGCGTCAAAAAGTATAGTTCACACGCCACCCTTGTACGGCGAAAGAGGTCAACACATGGCTCCGCAACACGCATCCTGCCCGGACTCCGCCCCCCGTTCCGCCCGCACCCGCAGGCCCCGGATGAAAGATCTGGTACGCGCTTATGCACGTGAGGAAGACGGTTCGCTCCTGATTTTTGCGGTCTATGTCTTTGTGCTGATTCTCATGGTGGGCGGTATCGGCGTCGATCTGATGCGCTTCGAGCGCGACCGCGCCGATCTGCAATATACGCTGGACCGTGCCGTGCTGGCCGCCGCTGACCTTGACCAAACACTGGATCCGTCCGCCGTTGTGGCTGACTATCTCAGCAAAGCCGGCCTCGGTGACAGCCTGGCCAGTGTCAGCGTCTCCGAAGGTCTCGGCTTTCGCGCGGTGACCGCCTCTGCCACCGCAGAAGTGCGCACCCAGTTCATGCATATGACCGGCATTGATGTGCTCGACGCGCCAGCCACGTCGGCGGCCGAAGAACGCATTGACGGCATTGAGATTTCACTGGTTCTGGACGTGTCCGGCTCGATGAATTCAAACAGCCGTCTGACCAACCTGAAATCCGCCGGACGTGATTTCATCGACAACATGGTCGACAACACCCAAGATGGTAAACTGTCCATCTCTATCATTCCCTACGCCACGCAAGTGTCGACGCCTGCTGCTTTTCTGGACGAGTTCAACGTGTCAGACGAGCACGAGTATTCAAATTGCGTGAACTTTGAAAGCAGCGACTTTTCCAACACCGGCATCAACACCGGCCAGGATCTGGAACGCACCATGCATTTCAGCCCCTGGGGCAATGGCGACGGGCGCGACAACAGCCCCAAAGAGCTTGTCAACTACCCGGTCTGCGACGATCGCACCTCGCGCGAGATGCTGATCATGCAAAAAGACCGCAACACGTTGAAAAACTTCATCACCAACCTCAGCGCCTGGGGCAACACCTCGATCGATTTGGGCATGAAGTGGGGCACCGCCCTGCTGGACCAAAGCGTTCAGCCGGTGATCACAGAACTGATCTCGGACGGCCTGGTCTCCAGCGATTTCTCGCAGCGCCCCCACGCCTATGACAGCGATGAAACGCTGAAGGTCGTGGTGTTGATGACGGATGGACAGAACACGTCGCAATATTACATCGAAGACGACTTCCGCACCGGCGACTCTGACGTGTGGTGGAATGACGTACAGCAGCACTATTCTGTCTATTATTCCGGCTACAGCGCCTACTTCTGGCCCCATACCGGCCAGTGGGCCGACCATCCCTATGGCCTGAACGGATACGGCTGTATCTGGAACAACGGCTGGAATTGCGGCAACCAGAACCAACCCGGTGAATCCGCCCGCCTGAGCTATGCGGATCTGTGGGCCTACACATCGCTGCAAGCCAACGTCGAGGACAACTACGAGCCCTGGATGAACGACAATCAGGCCTGGAACGAATGGTATTACGACGTGTATGGCTCGGTCGGTTCCTCGACCAAGAACTCACGCACCAACTCGATCTGTTCGGCGGCCAAGGACCAAGGCATCATCGTCTTCACCATCGGCTTCGAGGCCCCTTCCTCTGGTCAAACGGTGCTGAAGAACTGCGCCAGCTCGGCCAGCCATTACTTTGACGTGGATGGATTGGAAATTTCGGACGCTTTTGTCTCGATCGCATCCTCGATCCGCAAACTGAGGCTGACACAATGATCAATCCCCTTGCCCTTCTGCCCAAGCGCTTTCGCAAATCCGAAGACGGCCACGCCACAGT
Organism: Sedimentitalea sp.; assembly: GCA_045105075.1. GTDB lineage: Bacteria > Pseudomonadota > Alphaproteobacteria > Rhodobacterales > Rhodobacteraceae > JBGCDD01. Next base: position 4,662 of record JBGCDD010000033.1, read on the forward strand.
TGAATTCGCCATCACCTTCCCATCGATGCTGTTTTTGCTGCTGTCGGGTGTCGAACTCGGAATGGTCACGCTGCACCACTCGATGCTCGAGCGGGCCATGGACATGACCGTGCGCGACATTCGCCTGGGCACGGGAACCGCACCGCAACATGACGAGATCAAAGATCTCATCTGCGAGCGGGCCGGCTTTATCGATGCCTGCGGCGAAAACCTGCGCCTCGAGATGATCCAGGTCGATCCACGTGATTGGTCCGACATCAACCCGAATGCAGACTGTACTGATCAATCCGAAGATGTCGCGCCTGTGCGGTCGTTTGTGAATGGTCAGGACAACGAGCTGATGGTGCTGCGGGCCTGTGCCAAAATCGATCCGGTCTTTCCAACCACCGGATTGGGCCAGAATTTTGTGAAAGACGGAGCCGGTCAGTATTCGCTGATCTCAATCTCCGCATTTGTTCAGGAACCGAGGTAAGCCATGTTGTCTCAGATGCTCAAAGCCCGCCTTTCTGCCTTTTGGCAAGACACCCGTGGCAATATCTCGGTCGAATTTGTTCTCGCCATGCCCATCCTGTTCTGGACCTTCATGGCCATTTACGTGTTCTTTGACGGATACCGTCAGAGTGCAATGAACCTCAAGGCCGCCTACACGATCAGCGACCTTGTCTCGCGGGAAACCGATCCGATCAATGACGACTATATCGACTCGATGCATGCAATGTTCAAATTGCTGACCCGGGCCACGTCTCCCACCGCAATGCGCATCAGTGTGGTGCGTTGGGACGAAGATGCAGACCGCTATTTTGTGGATTGGTCAGCGGATCGCGGCTTTGGCTCAGAACTGAACAACGCAACCGTCAGCGCTGTTGAGAGCAAATTACCCACAATGCCTGATGCAGAACGTGTGATCCTGGTCGAAACCACCAACACCTTCGTGCCACTTTATGGCGGGGTTGGAATGGACAACATCGATTTGGACAACTTCGTCTTCACCCGGCCGCGCTTTGCGCCTCAGGTGGTGTGGGAGTCCTGATCGCGCTGCGCCAACATGGCGGAAATCGTATCTGACATGAACTTGGTTTGGGATTTGGCGGTCACTCCGCCAATCCCGACCCTGCGTCCCAAACGCCACCACAAGCCCGGACGCCACGTGCGCTCCGCGGCTTGTTGCGTTTTGATAAGAAACCCGTTGGACGGCTTGAACGCAAAAAACCCTGCATCAACCGACTGAATTTCGCTGACTTTGGCAAGCACATGACCGGTATTGTCGCGCAATTCCGTTTCGGTCAATTCCAGAGTGTATTCGGTGGCCCGGCGCATCTTGTCCGCCATCCACAACGCAACAATTCCTGTAACCAACAAAAAGATCTGCCAAACCAAGTCCGGCGGCGTCGCAAAGGCCACGTAAATCACCAACCCGCCGATGACAGCAAGCATGGCAATCCCGATCCAACGCCGCGGGGCAGATGCCCGTACAACGGCTAGAACTTCATCCTCCATCCGTTTTCTCCCCAACACATCACATACAAAATTGGCGTCACTGCACGACTTATCTTGGATCACTGCGCAAAAACAGCCCAAAAGAAACAGGGGCGCTGCCCCCGCCACTCCTGCGGAGCGTCTCCCCCGGAGTTTATTTTGAAAGATGAAGAAGCCAAGTTTTGCGCTTCATCTTTCCAAGAAAACTCTGGGGTTTGGGGCAAAGCCCCAAGGCACGCGCGGCCCGAGCGCAAATCAAACAGAATGCGGCGCAGCCGTTCAGGCGCGTTTGGCACGCGCTGCGAAGCATCCTTGTTTTGCATTGTGGATGTCAACAAAACTGACTTCTGCGTCTTGAAACAGCAGCTTCAGCGCGTCGCTCAGAGTCGCGCCTTCAACAACATTGGCCTGTTTCATCAACCCATCTGTTCCGAAGCCACGTATCGACAGCAGACGACGCGATAAGACGTCTGGAACCTCGCCAACGGTTGGTTTGGACTGATCCACTCCGGATCGAACATAAATAGCGTGACTTGCAGCGTAGGGAGTGGTCACGTTCAAATGTTTGAAATTGAGTAAAATCAGCTCTTCCCCCACCTGAGCATCCGCCAAGCTGACACGGCACGGAAAGCCGGGGAATGCGTCAGCTTTGACGCGGCACGTGCCATTTTTTTGCAATTGCGCGTCACTCATTTCGAACAAAGGCGCGAAGGGCGCGGGGCTGAGGGCGTGGATCTGGAAGGTCATGTCAGGGTCTCCTTTTTGACGTCCGACATCTACCCTCCACCTGTCAGCTACCCCACCCGGAACATGCGCTTTGAGGACAGGCTTCAGGTCTTTTTGCTGTCATCCACGATGTCCATATTCGCCAACCCGCTGTTGCCCAGTTCAACCGCGGCGAACGGGCCACCGTGCAACATGTGTCCAGGATCTTGCGGATCCGAAACCGGTTCATTGGCCAAAACCGAGTGCGCAAACTGCTCGGCATTGTCTTTCGGGCGATAGCCCAGAAACTGCGCCTGGGTGTTGTCAACTGGCGCGCGATCGTTGTTTGACACACCGTAAACGATGGAAAAGCCCGTCACAGGGGTGTCGATGCTGCGTGTTACCAGCTGGATCAGATCGTCGTAGGACAACCAGGATCCCAAAGCGCGCGCATTGTTGACCTGCGCGCAGGACAGAATGCGCATGTGAACGCTCTCAAGACCGCGTTTGTCCCAATACATACTGCCCAAATCTTCTGCAAAGCACTTAGCCAACCCGTAAAACGTGTCGGGGCGATGGGGCACAAAAGCATCAATGGCTTGAGATTTGGGATACATCCCCACAGCATGGATCGAGCTGGCATAGACGATGCGACGTACGCCGTGACGGTAACCAGCTTCCCAGATGTTGTAGGCGCCAATGAAGTTGGGACCCAACAGGTCTTCAAACGGTGCCTCATCAACGATGGCCCCCATATGAACCACCATATCAGCGCCTTCCAGAACATTAGAAATCGCATCAAATTGGGCCAGATCCGCGCTCACATAACGCTCGCCGGGGTAAAGCGTGCCGATGTCTTCAACGATGTCGGTTGAAACCAGTTCTTCACACATCTGTGTCAAAGGTTCGCGCAAGTAAGATCCCAAACGACCTGCTGCCCCGGTAAGCACGAGTTTCTTCATGTTTTTTGCCTTTTTCAACGTTGGCCTTTGGCCTTTATTCAAAATCACCCGCGATCACCGCGTTTTGCACATCGGCGATTTCCGCATCGCTCAGGCCATAGTCGCGCGCTGCGGCCTCGGGGGAAATATAGCCACGCGCCAAATCTCGGCGCACCTGGTCAAGTGCGCGCACGTCAGGGTCTCCGTAGCCTGCGCCGCCCGGAAAGGCCATTTGCACGCGCCGCCCATGGGGCACAAACTGCTTGCCTTTGCCCTTCATCGCTGCTCCGTCATCGCGCGCGATGGTCGTGGCCGCGCCAGAGGCACCGCCCCGCCGGCCGCGCGCAGGATGATCAACCCGGTCAAACATCGCCTGAATGTCAAATTCGTGCCCGTCGCGCGCGCCAACTTCCATGTACTGGCCCAAACCTCCGCGAAACTGCCCGGCGCCGCCGGAATCCGGACGCAACTCTTTGCGCCAGATGATCACGGGGCCCGCATGTTCGGTCGCTTCGATCGGCATGGTCATCACCCCGGACGGAAACGCAGTGGCGTTCAAGCCATCCACAGCCGGTCGCGCGCCCGACCCACCCGAGTTGAAGGTCAAAACCTCGGAGCGCACCGCGTCCACCGGGGCGGGCGCATCTGTGCGCGGGCGCAGCGAAACCTGGAAATTACAAAGACAGCCGGCGCCTTCGGCAGGCGCCAACCCGGGCAATATCTTGTCGAGTGCGTCGTAAACCGCATCAGGAACGAAATGCCCGATGATATGACGCAGCGCCACAGGCGCAGGATGCACGGCATTGACAATGGTGTTTTCGGGCGCGGACACTTCGAACGGCGCCAGCGACGCGGCATTGTTGGGAATTTCAGGTGCAATCGCACATTTCAGAGCATAACACGCGTAGGCCTTGGTGTAGACAAGCGGGCAATTGATGCCTTTTTTATCCACGCCCGACGTGCCGGTGAAATCCGTCAGGATCCGGTCTTTTTCAATGCTCAGCTTCACCTTCAGCGTGATCGGCGTGTCAAAACCATCGATGGTCATCGCACCACTGGCGGTTTGCGGGGTCAACGCATTGATTCGCTCCAACGTGGCCCGCCGCGAGTTATCAAGAATGAACGCCGCGATGCCATCCAGATCATCCAGCTGAAATTCCTGCATCATTTCGATCAAGCGGCGATGGCCAATTTCGTTACAGCTGGCCAGTGCATAAATATCGCCGATCAATTGATCGGGCTCGCGCACGTTGCCGCGAATGATGCGCACCAAAGTCGCATCAACCTCGCCCTCGACCGCGAATTTCATGATCGGGATGTAAAGCCCTTCTTCATATACGCTGGCCGCATCGGCGCCAAAGCCGCGTCCGCCGATATCAACGATATGCGCGGTGCAGGCGAAAAAACCGACCAGCAAACCGTTGTGAAAAGACGGTGTGACCATGGTGATGTCATGCAGATGGCCGGTGCCTTCCCAAGGATCATTGGTGATGTAAATGTCACCGGGCAAAATGCTTTGACGTCCGATCCGACGGATGAAATGCGCCACCGCATCCGCCATGGCGTTGACATGCCCGGGCGTGCCTGTGACGGCCTGTGCCAGCATGTTTCCTTTGGTGTCATAAACCCCCGCAGACAGGTCCCCCGCCTCGCGCACCGATGTGGAAAACGCAGTTCGAACAAGGGCTTGGGCCTGTTCCTCTACGATCGAAATCAGCCGATTCCACATCACTTGGTAAGCAACAGTTGTGGGTTCAATGCTCATGACAGCACCCCTTTCACATTTATGTCGATACAGCCATCGGTTTGGCGGATGGCGCGGCGACTGCTGGGCAGGATAATGGTTGTTTCATCTTCGACAATCGCCGCCGGACCGGCGATGCCCTGCCCGTCTGTCAAATCTGCCCGCGCCACAATATCGGCACTGACAAACCGCCCCAAAGCCGGGTCGAAAATATCGCGTTTGGCATTGCTGCGCGCGTCACCCGCGGGTTTGGCGGACCCAATGCGCGCAACCGTCTCGGCCTGTGTGGTTGCATTTACCGACCAAACCGTAATCTCGATGTCCATTCCAGCCACCACGCGGCCGAACAATTTGGCATACTCAGCTTCAAAAAGCGCTTCAAACGTGACCGCATCGGGCGATTTCGCCTGGGCCGCATCAAGCTGAATTGGGATCTCCCATCCTTGGCCCGTGTAGCGCATATAGACTTTGAATTCGCTAAAGATCTCCGCAGTTTCATCGCAACTGCGCACAAATCCGGTCGCTTCATGTTCCAGCGCGCTCAGCAATTCGACAATCTTTTGAGGGTCAAAATCCGACAGCTTCATATATACACTGCGATTGGCTTCAAAACTGAACGGTGCCCGCAGGAACCCGATGGCCGAGCCAACCCCCGCACCCGGCGGAACCAACAACCGATCCACCCCAAGTTTTTCGCACAATCGCCCTGCATGAAGCGGCGCGGCGCCACCAAAAGCAATCATGGTATATTCGGAGAGATCCTCGCCGTTTTCCACCGCGTGCACCCGCGCTGCATTTGCCATATTTTCATCGACAACCTCAGCAAGACCAAACGCAGACGTCGCCGCGTCCATCTCGAGCACGTCGCCCAGAACAGTTTGCAAAGCACGCTGGGATGCCGAATTGTCCAACGCAATGGTGCCGCCGGCAAAGTTGTCAGCATCCAATCGCCCGAGCACCAAATCCGCATCCGTGACCGCCGGTTTTTCGCCGCCACGCCCATAACAGGCCGGGCCCGGTTCCGAGCCTGCACTTTCAGGCCCGACCCTGATCTGGCGCATCGCATCCACATGCGCCAATGATCCGCCGCCCGCGCCAATCTCGACCATATCAATGACGGGAATTGAAATTGGCATGCCCGATCCCTTTTTGAATCGGTACGTGCGCGCCACCTCAAACACCCGGCTGGTCTTTGGCGTCTGGTTTTTGATCAGGCAAATCTTGGCCGTGGTGCCGCCCATGTCAAAGCTCAGCACCTTATCAAGCCCATAGCGCGCCGCGATGTGAGCCGCAAAAACCGCACCACCCGCAGGCCCGGATTCCACCAATCTCACCGGGAACTCCGCCGCGTTTTCAAGCGAGATGATACCGCCACCTGAATGCATCAAAAACACATTACAATCAACGCCTTCATCGTGCAGCCGCCCCTGCAATCGACCAAGGTAGGTTGTCATCAACGGCTTGATGTAAGCATTCGCCGCGACCGTGTTGAACCGCTCATATTCGCGCATCTGCGGGCTCACTTCGCTGGACAGCGACACCATGACATCGGGCAAACGCGCGTTCAGAACCTCGCGCACCAACTGCTCGTGTGCGTCGTTCAGATAAGAATGGATCAACCCAACCGCCACGCTTGCATAGCCCGCTTCGCCAATCTGATCGACAAGAGCCTCCACCTCGTCGCGCATCAGCGGAGTCAAAACTCCACCCAAAGCATCGATGCGCTCGTGCAATGTGTAACGACGCTGGCGCGGCAGCAAAGGTTCGGGCAACACAAGGTTCAGGTCATATTGCTCAAACCGCGACTCTGTGCGCATTTCAATCACATCGCGAAAACCCTGCGTGGTGATCAGCGCGGTTTTAGCGCCGCGACGCTCGATCAAGGCGTTGGTGGCCAGCGTGGTGCCATGAATAATCTGGCCGATCTCGCCCGGCGCCACCCCGGCCTGCGCGCAAACCTGGTGCAAACCATCGATGATGGCATCCTCAGGCGCCGCATACGTCGTCAGCACTTTGGTCGAAAACCGCGCCGCTCCCTGTTCCAACACCACATCTGTAAAGGTGCCGCCGATGTCCACGCCAAGGCGAATGGAAGATGTCATGACTGGCCTCAATTTTGTTTGTTCCCCGGCAGGTATACCGGACGATAGTCTATAAATTCCAATTGTTCTTGTTTATAAAGGTGATAACTTTTCTTGATCCACAGGCACGTTCATGTCCCTCGCACCGCTGACCCTGAAACAACTGGAGGCCCTGGTTTGGGTCGCGGATCTGGGCAGCTTTCGCAAAGCCGCCCAGCACCTCAATACCACGCAGCCCAATGTTTCCGCCCGCATTGCCGCGCTTGAAACAACCCTTGGGTTAACCTTGATGCAACGCAGTGCAGCCGCCGTGCATCTGACCCCGCGCGGATCCGAAATTGTCAGTGCCGCACGCAACACCCTGCGCGCAGCCGAAGCTTTGCTTGACGTCGCCGGTCGTGCCGATCTGGTGCAAAACACCTTACGCCTTGGGGTCACTGAACTGGTGGCGCACACGTGGTTGCGTGCCTATCTGCGGGATCTCGGTGCTCTCTACCCTCACCTTACGGTCGATCTGACGGTCGATCTGTCGGTTTCGCTGGATCGTGCCTTGGCCGGGTATCAACTTGATCTAACAGTACAAACCGCGCCGTTTGCGTCGCGCATTTCCGGCGTGCATGACATTGGCTCGGAAACCTTCGTATGGTGTGGCCACCCGGAATTGGCCGCAAAACTGCCCGCTGTCGCCAGCCTTGCCGAATTGAGCCGGCACACAATTCTCAGCCATGCGCGCGACACGCAGGCCAGCCAAGAGCTTTATCTCGCGCTGAAAACACTGCGTCTCAAACCGCGGATCATCACATCCAACAGCCTTTTGTCCTGTTTGCATATGGCAATGGACGGCATGGGATTAACCTTGGTGCCGCACTCAATGGCCGCCGCCCCCCACGCTCAAGGCAGCCTGAGTGTGATCGCGGCAGATTGGCTGCCCAAACCATTGCAATTCGCCGCAAGATTTCACAAATCCAATGCCAGCAACTACGTGATCCGCGCTGCGAAACAGGCCCATAGCACCGCGCGCGCGCACGCGACTTGAACCCGCCCCAAGAACAGGATCTTTGCGCGCCTAAAAAACCTTGAACGTCATGGTGGTCAGCGATCGCTCAATGCCGTCGATCTTGAGCAATTCCTGATTGATGAATTTGCCCACATCCTGCCCTTCTGGAATGTAGAGCTTCATCATCAAATCGAAATCACCACTGGTCGAATACAGTTCGGAATGGATTTCGCGCAAAGCGATGTCCTCGGCCACGCTATATGTTGTGCCCGGCTTGCAGCGGATCTGAACAAAAACACAAGTGGACATGCGCGCGCCTTTTTGACTGATATGCGACCAAGCTGGCATGGCGATGCAACCGGCGCAACCCGCCAATGCGATGCAACCAAGACCCAGTCGCGCAAGCCCCGCCCGCACACTCTTTTCAAGACCGACCGCCCGGGCCTATAAGGCGCACATCGAACCAGGGACAAAGACCATGCGCAGCGCCAAAATCACCCGGGCCACAGCGGAAACCGACATCACGGTCGAGATCGCGCTGGACGGCACCGGCCAATATTCCAACGCCACCGGAATTGGCTTTTTTGACCACATGCTCGACCAGCTGTCGCGCCACTCGCTGATCGACATGACCATCACCGCCAAGGGTGATCTGCACATCGATGACCATCACACCGTCGAAGACACTGGCATCGCGCTGGGTCAGGCCCTGACCCAAGCCGTTGGCGACAAACGTGGAATCCGCCGTTACGGCAGCTGTCACCTGGCCATGGATGACGCGTTGGTGCGCACGGCCCTTGATCTGTCGGCGCGTCCGTTCTTGATCTGGAATGTCGATTTGCCCACCGCCAAAATCGGCACGTTCGACACTGAACTGGTGCGCGAATTCTTTCAGGCCCTCAGCACCCATGGCGGCCTGACGCTGCACATCGACCAGTTGCACGGCATAAACAGTCACCACATCGCCGAAGCAACCTTCAAGTCTGTCGCCCGCGCGCTGCGCGACGCGCTGGAAACCGACCCGCGCAAAAGCGACGCGGTGCCCTCTACCAAAGGGACGCTTTAGGCGCCATGCTCACAGCCATCATCGACTACGAAAGCGGCAACCTGCACTCGGCCGAAAAGGCGTTTCAACGCATGGCCCGCGAAACCGACGCGGGCGACATTGTGGTCACCAAAGACGCCGAAACAGTGACGCGCGCCGACCGCATCGTGCTGCCAGGTGACGGCGCTTTTCCCGCCTGCGCTGCGGCGCTGCGTGGCAAATCTGGTCTGTTTGACGCCCTGCGCGAGGCCGTGGAAATCAAGGCGCGGCCGTTTTTGGGCATCTGCGTCGGCATGCAACTGATGGCCAGTTGGGGGCGCGAATACAGTGACACACCGGGCCTCGACTGGATCAGCGGCGACGTGCGCCAGATCACACCGCAGAATCCTGCGCTGAAAGTGCCCCATATGGGCTGGAATGATCTGGTGCTCGACACGCCGCACCCGGTTTTTGAGGGTGTTCAAACCGGCGATCACGCCTATTTTGTGCATTCTTATCAATATGATCCCAACACTCCGTCCGAGCGTTTGGCCCACGTTGATTACGGCGGTGACATCACAGCGATCGTTGGGCGAGACACTATGCTGGGCATGCAGTTTCACCCGGAAAAAAGTCAGGCGACCGGGCTGCGCCTGATCGCCAACTTTCTCAAATGGGCACCTTGATCCGCGCTATTTGACGCGTTTCCAGTCTTGACCACGGCACACCAAACCACCCGCAACACAGCCCTTGACCACCAGTTTGCGACCGCTCAGCTTCATTTTCGAGCTGTAGGTTTTATTGTTGTCGGGCGCCCAGATTTTGCCGCCGCTATACGCGCCACCGCCGTCTGCAGCCATGTCCCAGATCAGACGTTTCCCCAGATGCTCATAATCCGTTGATCGCGCGCCGCCATCTTCAAACGCCGATTGAATGGTGCCGCAAATGGCACTGCCACAGGGTGCAATTTTGACGTGCAAATAACCACCCGAGTCCCCGGGCGCCGTTTTCCAGACACCGGCCACCGGATCCGCCAAAGCCGTCCCTGCAAGGGTCACCCCAAGCACCGCGCTCAACACTGTTTTCATCATCAAAAAGCCCTCCCATTCTGCTGAGTACTGTGACCCGCGTGCGCCGCAGTGGCAACCCTGACCCCAGGTCGCGTTGCACTTTGACGAGGTTCATGCGACATCGCGGTTTTCGCCCTCAACGCCAAGGCACGCCATGATCCTCTATCCCGCCATTGATCTCAAAGACGGTCAGGCCGTGCGCCTGTTGCGCGGCGAAATGGACGCAGCGACCGTGTTCAACGACGATCCGGCGGCGCAGGCGAAATCTTTTGTCGACGCGGGGTGCGAATGGTTGCATCTGGTTGATCTCAATGGCGCTTTTGCAGGCACCCCGATCAACGCCGCCCCGGTCGAGGCGATTTTGGCCGCCTGCAAAGTCCCGGCGCAGCTGGGTGGCGGCATCCGCGACATGGCCACAATCGATCGCTGGCTGGACAAAGGCCTCGCACGGGTGATTCTGGGCACCGTTGCGGTGGAAAATCCCGACCTTGTACGCGAAGCTGCGCGGTTGTTTCCAGGCCAGGTCGCCGTCGGCATAGATGCGCGCGACGGGCGCGTGGCCACCAAAGGCTGGGCCACAGAAACCGATGTGGACAGCACCGATTTGGCCCGCTCATTTGAGGACGCCGGCGTTGCCGCCCTCATCTATACCGACATCAACCGCGACGGCGCCATGCAGGGCCCCAACGTCGATGCAACCGCCGCCCTTGCCCGCGCGGTTTCGATCCCGGTCATCGCTTCTGGCGGCGTTTCTTCATTGACCGACCTGCAAGCTCTCAAATCCACTGGCGTGATCCAGGGCGCAATCTCCGGGCGCGCGCTATACGACGGCGCCCTCGACCTCAGACAAGCTCTAACAGCTCTAAAATAAGAAACCATTTACGCAAAATCCCCCTTCACCACGACCAATGACATTCGCTCATCACGTAGCGCCAACATTTCAAACCTGCCTTACGTCCCGCTGACAACCTTCAGTCCCACACACAACCCAACCGCTTCATCTTTCCCGGAAAACTCCCCCCGGAGGGCCCATCCGCCATCTTGCTCCGCCCCCGACAACCGCCTAAACCACCCCCATGTTGAAAACCCGTATCATCCCCTGCCTCGATGTCGCCGATGGGCGTGTGGTCAAAGGTGTGAATTTCGTCGACCTTAAGGACGCCGGCGATCCGGTCGATGCCGCCATTGCCTATGACGCCGCCGGCGCCGACGAGCTCTGTTTCCTCGACATCACCGCCACTCATGAAAACCGCGCAACCATGTTTGACGTCGTCCGCCGCACCGCCGAGCAATGCTACATCCCCCTCACCGTAGGCGGCGGCGTGCGCGCCCGCGAAGACGTGCGCGATCTTCTTCTGGCCGGCGCCGACAAAGTGTCTTTCAATTCAGCTGCGGTGGCACGCCCAGACGTGGTGGCCGAAGCGGCAGATCAATTTGGCAGCCAATGCATCGTCGTCGCAATTGACGCCAAAACCGTAAGCCCCGGAAAATGGGAAATTTTCACCCATGGCGGTCGCAAAGCCACCGGTATTGATGCCTTGGAATTCGCCCAAATGGTCACCGCGAAAGGCGCCGGCGAAATCCTGCTCACATCAATGGACCGCGATGGCACCCGCGCCGGCTTCAACCTGCCCTTGACCCGCGCCATTTCCGATGCCGTGTCTGTGCCGGTAATTGCCTCGGGCGGTGTCGGCACGCTTGATCATCTGGTCGAAGGCGTCACCAAGGGCGGCGCCAGCGCCGTACTGGCCGCCTCCATCTTTCATTTTGGTGACTTCACCATCGCCGAGGCCAAGGCGCACATGGCCGCCGCCGGTCTGGCGATGAGGTTGACATGACGCTGCAACAGCTTTTTGAAATCATCCAATCGCGCAAGTCCGGCGACCCCAACAGCAGCTGGACCGCCAAACTGCTCGCCAAAGGGCCGGAAAAATGCGCCGAAAAATTTGGCGAAGAAGCCATCGAAGCCATCATCGAAGCCGTTAAAGGCGACCGCGCCGCCCTGACCAAAGAAGCCGCCGATGTGCTGTACCATCTGCTCGTGATGCTGGCCGCCCGCGATGTCACTCTGGCTGCGGTTTTGGACGAGTTGGCACAGCGACAAAACCAATCCGGCCTCGACGAAAAAGCCGGTCGCACTCGTTAACGGGACGGCGGGCGGGGCGACGTTTGGCACCGCCAAAACGAGCGTCGATCCGTCGTCAAAGCTTCGATGAAATGATGCCCGTCGAAAATCCGCCCATCCGCAGTTCTCCAAACAAGCGTTGATATTCGATCTTGGGGCATCGATCCATCACCACATCCACACCGCGCGCCTGCGCTTTTTCGCCAGCCGCGTCATGTCTGACGCCAATTTGCATCCAGATCGTGGCCAAATCCGGAAACACCTCCAAAGCACGATCTACAATTTCTGGCACCGCTTCAGGCCGGCGAAAAACATCCACCATATCAACTGGCTGACCGATATCCGCCAGATCTCCCACAACCGTCTGACCAAACAACTCCCGCCCCACATGACCAGGGTTAACGGGATAGACGGCAAACCCCTTAAGCGACAAATAGCGCGCCACAAAATAGCTGGGCCGCACTGGATTGGGCGAAACCCCAACCAACGCCACAGATTTTGTCCGCAACAGGATCGATTTAAGATGAGCGTCAGAATATTTGCACATATCGCCGTTCTAACGCGTCCCGCGCGCCAAAAAAAGCCACCCTTCGCGCTTTTGCAAAAGCAACACCCCCCGAAGCGCCAAGCTCCTCAAATCACCTGCCCACTTTGGTTAACGCTACCAGTCTTCGACGCCAAACTTTGCCAACGACAGAGGCCAGCATAGCCGAGAACCAGCTTCAGCCTGTCGTAATTTATGTGTTTTCGGCAAGGCTTCCAAAAACCCCGAAAGAGGAGGCGTTGGAAAAGCACGTCGCTTTCCCAACCGCGGACATACGTTCATTTATGGTCAAATCCGACCAATACCACAGGTTTCCGCGCAGCTTTGATCACGCGTTCAGCACGTTTGGCCAATTTGCGTTGGCTTTTCTGACATTGCCCGGAATGTTTTCACGCCAGATCGAACGGACATTCAGGCTGTAATTCAGGTAAAGCTTGCCGTCATGCAGCGTCCAGGCCTGTGGATCCGTCGATGCTGTGTACCCGCGCGACACCGCATAGGAACAATATCCACCGTATTGCGGCGCAAATTGCGTTGGATTTGCTTCAAATGCAGCCCGGTTTTCCGCATTCGAAAATTGCCACGTCGCCCCGCGCCAAGCGACAGTATGCGCTGATTTGCCCTTTACGGCCCGTTGCGCGGTGAAAAAGGCCACCGGATCATAGCCACCAATTGCGGCCCCGCGCGCGGCGTAAATCTCGGGTTTGGCGGCCAATGCAGGTGTGGCCAAAGGCGCCATCGCAAGGCCCAGCAAAACATGACGTCGGTTCAACATTGTTCATCTCCAAATCGGTTTCAACTGTGCGATCAATTTGCGCCCCGCTTGCCAAAACGCAAAGGGGGTCCACGGCGATGTGAGAGCCTGAGCCAACTTCGTGAGTTTTATTACACTTGTTTAATCAAAGATATCTTCAATCACATCAAAGGCCTCTTCGATCAACTTCACCATCAACCCACGCCGCAATCGCCGGCCCCGAACCGGCCGGGACTTCGTGGCTTTTTGCTTCTTTTTGGCGGGTTTGGCCGGTTTGCCCCCCTCCGCACGCACTGGCTTTTGGGCCCGCGCTTTGGGCAACATTTTCAAATCATGCAACGGCGCACCGCAAGCCGAACACGACAATTCGTGCCGGTCATTGCCACGCAAAACAAGCGCCGCACGCGTGCCACAGTAACAACAGGTGGCAATTTTGGTCGGATGCGTCATAGCTCGAGACTTTCTGTCAGGTCTCTTTCATATTGTCCAAACGCACACAAAAAACAACGCCTTACCCTATCCCCGCGGAGCCTGAGCGCCCATAGCGCGGCGCAAAATCACGTTCAGACGGTCAAAGCTGCCCCGCACCCCATCATTGTCATGACGCGCGAAAAACCCATCCAGTTCGGGCCAGACCCTGACCGCCTGGTCCAACACCGGGTCCGCGCCTTCTGCGTAAAGCCCGGCCTTGATCATGACTTCGGATTGCTCATAAGCCCCCAACAATTTGCGAACCTGGCCGATTGCGGCGTTTTCAGCGTCATTCGCCGCATCTGGCAGCGATCGCGACACGGATCTGCTGACGTCAATCGCCGGAAATCGGCCACGTTCGGCGATGTCACGGCTCAGCACAACGTGCCCGTCCAAAACACCACGCAAAATATCAGCAACTGGCTCATCCATGTCCGAGCCTGCCACCAGAACGCTGAAAACAGCCGTGATTTGGCCCTGTCCTTGCGCGCCCGGCCCCGCCCGCTCGCACAGGCCTGTGATCATTGGCGCCACCGAAGGCGGGAACCCACGCAACGCAGGCGCTTCGCCAGAGGCCACAGCGATTTCGCGGTGCGCCTCGGCAAATCGTGTGACCGAATCGGCCAAAAACAACACATTGCGCCCCGCATCGCGGAAATGTTCGGCCACCGCCATCGCCGACCAGGCGCACCGCCGGCGCGTCAAGGCCGACTGATCCGACGTGGCCGCAACCACAACGGCACGCGCCATGCCGTCCGGACCCAGCACGTTTTTGACGAAATCATTGACCTCGCGACCCCGCTCGCCAATCAACGCCACAACAACCACATCAGAATGCATGTTTCGCGCCAGATGGGACAACAATCGGGATTTGCCCACGCCAGAACCGGCAAAAAGACCCAAACGCTGACCTTCCACAATCGGTAGAATTGTATTCATTACGGCCAATCCCGTGGGCAAACGCGCACCCAGACTTTGGCGGGTAGCCGCCGCAGGGGGCGGGCTCATGATGTCGCGCGCGAACTCGCCAGGCAGCAACGGTGTGCCTTCCAAAGCCTGGCCAAACGGATCAATCACATGCCCGATCCAATGATCAGCTGGCGCAAAATGGCCCGCTTTTTCCAAGGTTGCGGCGTCATTTATCGCCACCCCATCGGCGGTTCCATCAGGCAACACCTGCACGTAACCTAATTGAATTTGCAGGATTTCTCCAACCAGCGGCGTGCCCATCGCTCGGTTGATGTTGACCCGGTCACCGATGCGCGCCGTATCCCCCAAGCCAGAGATTTCGATCACCCCGCCAACCACCGCATGCACCCGCCCCACAGGACGCGCCAGATCCAGCGCCCCCAGTTCGCGTTCCAAAATGTCTAAGCCTGAAAGCATGTCCCGTCTCCTCGTGAGGTTTCTGAAAACGGTTTCTAAAGGAATCGGGGTTAAGCCTTGATTGAAATTGATCGAGGGAGAAGCCCCGGTGTTCACCAACCTGACTATTTTCAAGACGGCCCACGCGATGGCCACCCATGCCGGTCAGCGCCAAGCGTTGGCCTCTCAAAACGTGGCGAACTCTGACACGCCCGGCTACCAAGCCCGCGATGTCGAACAGTTCAAGGCGGTGTTTAGCTCTGACGGGGGCGCGGGAACCATGCGGTCCAGCCGTGCTGGTCATCTTAATGGCGCGACGGATCCAACCGGCAAGTGGAGCGAAATAGAGCCCGACCTGCCCGCAGATCCCAATGACAATACCGTTTCTGTCGAGCTTGAGATTTTGCGCGCCGTAGAAGCCAAGCGCCAACATGATCGCGCCATTGCGATCTATAAATCCTCCCTCAGCATCCTGCGCACCTCGCTTGGGCGCGCCTAAAACAAGGGTCATGATATGAGCGAATTTTCCAAATCCCTATCCGTTTCCGCAAGTGGTCTGAAAGCCCAGGCCGCGCGTCTGAAACATCTGTCAGAGAACATCTCCAACGCCGACACGCCCGGATATCGGCGTAAAACGGTCGCGTTTGAGACGACCGACAAAGCCACCACAGGCGTTTCCGCCGTTTCTTTGGGCCAGGTCCGTTTGGATCAGTCCGATCTGGCGCGCCTCTACGATCCGGGCCATCCGCTGGCCGATGACACGGGCCACTACGAGGGGTCAAATGTTGATCTGATGATCGAAATTGCCGACGCCCGCGAGGCTCAACGCAGTTACGAAGCCAATCTCAAAATGTTCGATCAGGCGCGGCAGATGTCGTCCAGTCTGATGGACCTGTTGCGTAAGTAAAACCAAACCAAAAGGGGATCCAGAATGGATATTCACAGTCTTTCCGCCGCCCAAAGCTATGCCAATTCGCGCCCGGCCACCAACCCGGATGCAGGCGCACAAAACCCTTGGGGGGGCACCTTTCAGGACTTTGCCGCAACCGTGCAAAACGGCGAAAATGCCGCCATGACGGCCATGACCTCTGACGCCGATCCGCACGCTTTGGTGCAGGCGCTGGCGCAAACCGAACTGGCGGTCGAAACCGCAGTGACCGTGCGCAACAAGGTCGTGGAAGCCTATCAGGAAATCCTGCGGATGCCGGTGTAACATGTTGTCAGAGGGCGCTTTTTTCGATGCATTGCGACAAGGATTGTGGGTCGCGGTGCTGATCTCGATCCCGATCTTGTCGGTGGCTTTGATCGCTGGTCTGATCGTTGGATTGTTTCAGGCGCTGACCTCGATCCAGGAAATGACGCTGACATTTGTGCCCAAACTGGCCGCCATCGTCATCGTGTTCTGGGCCTCAATGGGCTTCATGACACACACTCTGGTCGCCTTTTTTGATGGCCAGATTATCCCCCTTATTGTCGGAGGTTCCTGATGGAAACCGCAGGCTATGCCACCCTGTCGCGCCAAAGCGGGCTGCTTAACGAAATGCGCATTGTTGCCAACAATATCGCCAACTCGGCCACCACCGGGTACCGTCAGGAAGGCCTGATCTTTTCAGAATTCGTGCATTCCGCGCCCAACCAGGCCTCGATTTCGATGACCCGTGCCGAAGTGCGCAACACCTCGATGGAGCAAGGGTCTTTGACCCAGACCAATGGCACCTTTGACTTTGCCATCGAAGGGGACGGTTTTTTCATGCTGGAAACGCCGCGCGGCGAACGGCTGACCCGCGCGGGCAGTTTTTCACCCAACGCGGACGGGGATCTGGTCAACAATGACGGTTTCCGGGTTCTGGATGCCGGGGGCGCGCCGGTCTTTGTGCCCGGCGACGCACCCGACATCTCGGTGTCGCGCGATGGCACAATCAGTTCGCAAGGGCGATTGCTGGGGCAGATCGGGCTGTTTGAGCCGATCGATCCGCTGGACATGAAGCGTGAAGACGGCGTGATGTTTGCCACCGAAGCCGGCACCGAACCGGCCCAGACCGCCGGCATGCTGCAGGGTTTTGTTGAGGGCTCGAACGTGAACCCAATCTTGCAGCTGTCTCGCATGATCGAAATTCAGCGCGCTTATGAACTGGGCCAGAGTTTTCTCGACACCGAAGACCAGCGCATCCGCAGTGCCGTCAAATCATTGATCAAATAGGAGGGTCCAATGCGGGCACTTAAAATTGCAGCCACCGGAATGAGCGCGCAACAAATGCGTGTGGAAACCATTTCCAACAATCTGGCCAACATGAACACCACCGGATACAACGCCCGGCGTGCCGAATTTGCCGATTTGCACTACCAACAGGTGGCGCGGGCCGGGTCGGTCAATGCATCCGATGGCACGGTTTTGCCCACCGGCGTGCAACTGGGGCTGGGTGTCCGTCCGGCGGCCATTTCGGTTCATCTGCAACAGGGGTCATTGTCGGCCACCGGCAGCGATTTGGATGTGGCCATCGACGGCAAAGGCTATCTCGAGGTCACATTGCCATCCGGGCAAAGCGCCTACACCCGCGACGGCAGCCTGAAGCGTTCGGCCGAGGGGTTGATTGTGACCAATGACGGTTTTGCCGTGTCGCCCGAAATTGTGGTGCCCGACGACGCGCGCAGCATCTCGATAAATGGCGACGGCGAGGTTTATGGCTATTTCGCCGACACCGCTGAAGGTCAGTTGCTGGGGCAATTTTCGCTGGCCGGCTTCACCAACGCCAAGGGTCTCGAGGCGATGGGCTCCAACCTCTTTGTTGAAACCGAAGCTTCGGGTGCTGCCAACGTGTCGACCCCGGGCCAGGACGGATTGGGCACATTGCGACAGGGATATCTCGAGGACAGCTCGGTGGATGCCGTGCGCGAAGTGACCGAACTGATCGAGGCGCAGCGCGGCTATGAGATGAACGCCAAGGTCATTTCAGCGGCCGATCAGATGATGGGCGCCACGACGCAGGTGCGCTGATGAAACCCTTTATCCTACTTGTTTTTCTGTTGAATGCCGCGCCGCTTTGGGCCGAGATTTTGGTGCCAGTGCGCACCATTCGCGCTAAAGAAATCATAACCGGTGCAGATCTGATGCTGAAAAACGCCAATGTTCCCGGCGCCTTGTCCAAACTGTCGGACTTCGAGGGCCAAGAGGCCCGCGTCGCTCTGTACCCCGGACGCCCTGTGCGCCCCGGCGATGTTGGGCCCGCCGCGCTGGTGGGGCGCAACGATATCGTCACCCTGATTTTCCGCCAGGGTGGCTTGCATATTATCACTGAGGGGCGCGCGCTGGGGCGTGGAGCCGCCGGTGAAGTCATTCAGATCATGAATCTGACATCGCGCAGCACGGTCACCGGCCGCATCCGCGCTGATGGGTCAATAGAGGTAAAGTAATGATTGCATTTTCCCGTCTGCGCAGCCTTGCGTTGGTTGGTTTGATCGCCCTGTCCGCCTGTGCACGGGGCGATCACATCGGCAAAGCACCGAGTTTTTCGCCAAACACCCAAACCCCGGAACACGTGGCGATGCTGTTGCCTGGCCTGCCCTTGCGCGCGGCAAGCACCCGAAGGGTCGACAGATCATCGCTCTGGAGCGGCGACAGCAGCAGTCTGCTTGGCGACCGGCGTGCGATCACCAAGGGCGACATTCTCACCGTCGTGATCGAAATCGATGAAAAGGCCGAAATTTCCAATGGCACCAACCGGTCGCGGTCTGGTTCGGAAAGCCTCGGGATTCCTCAGCTTTTGGGCCTGCCCCAGCGCGTAGACCCGAAACTGCCGGTTGGTGCCAGCTTGGGCAACGCGGTTTCACTGGATTCGACGTCGTCCTCGGCCGGTCAGGGATCGGTCAGCCGCAACGAAAAACTGACCCTTCGCGTGGCAGCTACCATTGTTGACGTTTTGCCCAACGGCGTCTTGTCAATCGCCGGCACGCAAGAGCTTCGGGTCAATTTCGAAATGCGCGAATTGCTGGTGTCTGGCTTTGTGCGCCCCGAAGACATCTCGCGGCAAAACGAAATCACTTATGACAAAATCGCTTCGGCGCGGGTCAGCTATGGCGGGCGCGGTCAGATTACCGATGTGCAGCAACCGCGCTATGGCCAGCAGATCCTCGATGCGATCCTGCCCTTCTAAGGAGTTGAACGATGGCAAAACTACTTCCAATCATCTTGCTGATTATCGGCATTGGCGCAGGCATCGGGGCGGGCATTATGTTCGCCCCTGCCCCAGTCGACGAAGAAATGGCCCTTGAAGAAGGCGCCGAAGGCAAGGACGATCTCGCCAAAGAAGAAGAACCAGAGCCCAACATCAAACCCGGCGATGTCCCGATCGAAGCACGCGATTTTGTGGCTTTCGAAAACCAGTTTGTGATCCCTGTGGTTCGCGGGGACGATGTGGTTTCTTTGGTCGTTTTGTCCCTGAGCCTCGAAGCAAAATCTGAAATGCGCCCCATCATTCAGACGCGCGAGCCGCGTTTGCGCGATCAATTCCTAAGTGTTCTCTTCGATCACGCAAACATGGGCGGCTTTCGCGGCGCTTTCACCAGCGCAGAAAACATGGAACTGTTGCGTCGATCCTTGCGCGAAACGGCTCAAAAAGAATTGGGCAAAGACGTACTTGACGTGCTCATCACCGATATCGCGAGACAAGACACTTAAATCGGCAATACGGTGGTGTCCTTAAGCTCTTCCATGGCGAAACTGGCCGAGACGTTTTTCAGTTCAATCTGCGAAATCAACCGCTGGTAAAGCAAATCATAGGCTTTGACATCGCGCACGCGGGCGTGGATCAGGTAATCTTGTTCGCCGGACGTGCGATAGGCCCGCACAATCTCAGGAAAACTGCGCACCACACGTGCGAAATCGCGTGCCCAAGCTACGTCATGACGATCCGTGCGCACAGAGATAAACACCAACAGCCCAAGACCGACCTGCTCTGGATCCACCAACGCCACCCGCCCCCGGATCACGCCGCTGTCTTCCAGCCGTTTGATCCGCCGCCAGGTCGCATTGCGCGACAACCCGATCAGATCCGCCAGAGCTTCGATCGATTGCGCCGCGTCCAGTTGCATTTGCCTCAAAAGGCGACGGTCGTATGTATCAAACTCTTCCATTCCATCAGTATTTTGGGAAATCCTCCCAAATACAAACGAAACAAGCAAAACTATGGGCAAAAAAACCGCCTCAGGCATGAGACTGTGCGTCATCTCAAACAGGACACCATACAATGCCACTGATCACTCTGTTTACCGCACACCCCGCATCAGTTAACGAAAGCTACGGCCAGCACTTGCGCTTTGCCGCGGCGTTCTCCGGATTGTTAATGTTGGCGGCTCTGGCGGCTCTTGTTCACGCCCTTTTGCCCTTTTTGTTCCAGAAAACCGCCAGTCGTATCATCAAAAAAATACATTGTCGGGTGCATGCTCGCTAGCGGTGCGCATGTACCTCGCCCCCAACTTCTTCTGGTTCGGTATCCACCAACTCTGCCGGAAAACCTGTGGCGCGCACATCCAGACCCGTGGCCTCTTCCAGCCGACGAATAATATTGGGCGACAATTCGCGCGGCCCAAACCGCGCAATGCCATCTGCAAAAATGTCGATCAACAACGGACTCAACTCAAGCGGGACATTGGCGCGATTGGCCACCTCCTGAAACAACCCAATGTCCTTGGCCACCAGATCCATCGTAAAGGACACATCGCGTGAACCATTCAAAATCAGCTGGCTTTCGGTTTCATGAACAAAACTGGTGCCCGAACTGACCTTGATCGCCTCATACGCAACTCCCAAATCCATCCCTGCGCCCTTGCAAACCGTCAACGCTTCCGCACAGCTTACCAAATTCGCGGTCGCCAAATAGTTTGTCACCACCTTCAAAACACTGGCACTGCCCAAATCACCAGTGTGCAGAATCCTGCGCCCCATGACCGTCAAAACCGGCAAGATCTGCTCAAACGTGGCGCGATCACAACCGGCAAAAATACTGATATTTCCGGTATCTGCACGATGACAACCGCCAGAAACCGGGCAATCAACGGCCCGCCCGCCCGCTTGGTGCACCAACGCCCCCAATCGCTTGACCTCCGCCTCATCCGTCGTCGACATTTCCATCCAGATCTTGCCCGCCGCAACCGCTCCCAGCATCTCATCCATCACCGCCGCACTCGCCGCAGGGCTCGGCAAACAGGTGATCACCGCCTCACACGATCGCATCATGTCGCCTGCATTGCCTCCAGCTCGCGCACCTTTTTCAACGAACTGCGCCACCAAAGCAGCATTCAAATCATGCACCTCAAGATCAATCCCGTTGCGCAACAGACTGCCAGCAAGTTTCCCACCCACATTCCCCAGCCCAATAAATCCAACTTTCATCATTCGTCTCCTATGTTTGCACGAACCCTTCCGCGCGATTCCCGCCCCGTCTGCCCCATTTGCGACCCGCCTTTTCCTCTTGCCGAAAATATCCCCGGGGTGAATGGGCCCGCAGGGTCCAGAGGGGGCAGCGCCCCCTTCCCCAAACCAAAACCCCGCGCTAGTTTGCCCATATGAGCGATCCAACAGACACCGCAGCCGGCATCGAAACCACCGACGCCTTCGACCAATTTGTGCAACGCAACGACATTTTCACCCGTGCCATGTGGGATGACACCGTGCGCACCAAACACACAGACGGGTTCTTCAATTCCTACCGGATGGAAGCCGCTCCACGGAGCGGCGCCGGATTCGCACAACGCGATTTTGCGCTCAGAAACGCCTCGTGGCTGATCTCGGACATTATCACCAACCGGTTTGCGCCAAATGGGCGACGTGAAGGCTTCCAGGCTCCGATCAGCAACGACACCCCCGTCGCACCTGAAAAAATCGACGTGCCCGATCCCACAGAAATGGCGCGCGAGGTCAAGCGGATCGCCACCTTCTTTGGCGCCGATTTGGCCGCGATCACCGATCTGGATCCGCGTTGGCTCTATGCCAGCCGTGTCGATACACGCGATCTATCAGAGGCCGATCTGGATCTGCCCGAAGGGTTGACCAGTGTGATCGTACTGGGCCATCAGATGGACCAAGCCCTTGTAAACACATACCCTTCTGCTCTGGCCGGCGCCGCCACCGGGCGCGAGTACAGCCACGAAGCCGCCATCGTGATGCAAACCGCTGCCTATATCCGCAATCTGGGTTACCGCGCGGTGCCCTCGATGAACGACACCGGGCTGGTCATTCCCTACGCGATCAAGGCCGGGCTGGGTGAATACGCGCGCAACCAGTTGGTCATCACGCCGGAATTCGGCCCTCGACTGCGGTTTTCCAAAATTTTCACCGACCTTCCCTTGGCGCATGACAGCCCGAAACCACGCGGCGTGCGCCAGTTCTGCGATATTTGCACAAAATGCGCCGAAGCTTGCCCGCCTCGCGCTTTGCCCTTTGGCGCGCCTGCGCTCAGCACCGACCGTTCGTCAATAAAGGGCGTGGTGAAATGGACATCGGACGCCAAAAAGTGTTTTGGATTTTGGGCCAAAACCGCCACCGATTGCGCCATTTGCATGCGGGTCTGTCCGTTCAACCGAGATTTTTCCAAACGTCGCCATCGGATTTGGCTGCGGCTGGCCTTGTCACGCTTTCGCAAACTCGCACTTTGGTTGGACCGCAATCGTGGCAAGCGTACGAAACCAGCGGACTGGTGGCGCTTGTAAAACTCTTTCTGTGGCCACGCTGCTGTTTTTGCAAAAACCGCGCCCAATTTGTACAGTTTTTAAGATTCATCTCCCAAACCCCGCATCCAATCGGCTCCCGCTTTGTGCATTTGTGCACATCAAAGGTGGAGTTTTGGTCATTGCGTGAAATCACGCACATCTTACCTTTACCCCAATTCAGACCCATATGGAGACAGTTTCATGTCCCTCAGACCCACTCTCGAAACCCGCAAAGCCGTCCCAACACTTGAAGGCGCCGGCGTTCACCTCCACCGCGCTTTTGGCTTTCAGGACCCCTCGGAGCTTGATCCGTTTTTGCTGTTTGATGACTTCAGAAACGAGCGGCCTGACGACTTTGTCAAAGGCTTTCCCTGGCATCCCCACCGCGGGATCGAAACCATCACCTATGTGCTGTCCGGAACCGTTGATCACGGCGATTCCCTTGGAAACACAGGTGTTTTGGGGGCGGGCGACGTGCAATGGATGACCGCAGGCTCCGGCATCCTGCACCAGGAAATGCCGCAGGGAAACGCCGCCGGACAGATGCACGGCTTTCAACTTTGGGGCAATCTGCCAGCGGCGCAAAAGATGACTGCGCCGCGCTATCAGGACGTGACATCCCGCGACATTCCGGTGATCACCGACGATGATGGCACCCAGGTCAAAGTGATCGTTGGCGAATTCTGGGGTCAGACCGGCCCGGTCGATGGCATCGCAGCAGACCCGCAATACCTCGACATCCAGATCCCTGCAGGTCTCAAAAAGACCTTTAAAATAGACACTTACAAGCGGGCCTTCGCCTATATCTTTGAAGGAAGCGCAGCCTTTGCCGACGCATCAGATCCCGCAGGCGTGTTGCTTGAAAAGGAGGTCGCCGGCCAAGAGGTCAACATCCGCGATCTGTCGGGCAACCGCACGCTGGTGCGCTTTGGCACCGGCGACGAAGTGACCGTTCAGGCCGGTCCGCAAGGCGTGCGATTCTTGTTGATCTCAGGCGCCCCCATCGCCGAACCTGTGGCATGGCATGGCCCTATCGTCATGAATACACAGGAGGAATTGAACCAAGCCATGCAGGATTTGCGCAACGGCACGTTCATAAAACCAGCCCATTGAACCAATGGCGCGGGCATCAGCGCGCGCCGACGGCCTTGCGCACCATATCGCAATAAATCCCGCTGATTTCGTCAACCGAAAGCCGCCCGCCACTGCGATACCACGTGGTCACCCCGGTCAACATCGCGATCACCGCCATGGTTGCGATTTTGGTGTCAGGCACGGCGAACACGCCCTGCGCAACGCCCCGTTTCAGGATCGTTTCAAGTTGGTCTTCATAGGCGCGCCTCAGGGTTTCGATTGCGCTGAAATTGTCCGGCGAAAGATTGCGCAACTCCATATAGGAAATGAACACCGCGTCCGAACGTTCCAGATTGTATCGGATGTGAAAGCGCGTGAATTCCTCGAGCATCTCCAATGGGTTATCCGGCTTTTCTCGCCCAGAATCTGTGACCAACAGGGCCTGCATATGGGTTTGCATCAGATCAAAAAGCAGGCTTTGTTTGTCCGGCGTATAGTTGTAAAGCGCGCCCGCTTGCACCCCAACTTTGCTCGCAATCTGACGCATCGAAACAGCAGCAAACCCGTGTTGCGCAAAAAGCGACAACGCCGCCTCGCGGATCCGGGGGCCGGTGATATCGGAATGAGAACCAGAGGTGCGTGCCATGCCCAACACGCTATCTGAACAAGTGTTCAGAAAAAAGCCCCGCTTGCACTGACACCGACAAACGGGCATCAATTGTGCATGTTAACGCCGTTTCGCCTGGCGCTGTGCGCGCTTGTTTTGACCAGTTGCACCGACGTGCCCGATTTGGGCGACAGTGTTCGCCCCGCGCTGCGCAACGCCGACTACCCTGATCTTGTGCCCATCGAAACTCTGTTGGCGCTGCGTGAATCGCCATCGCAAGCCGCTGAAAAGCTGGAACAAAACCTGTCCGGGCGTATTGGTCGGCTGAAACGACGCGCCGCCGCGCTGCAAGATCCGGTGATTGATGCGCCATCGCGCGAAAGGTTGCAAAGCGGTCTGGTGAACTGAACCTGGCACATTGCACGTATGGGGCGAAGCGGCTAAGCCGGACAGATCGAAATTCCAAGTGGAGATCTGGAACATGACAGCAACCTTGCGCCTCGGTGTGGCCGGATTGGGAACCGTCGGGCAAGGGGTTGTGCGCATCGTGCGCAAGCAGGCCGCATTGCTGCGCGCGCGCACAGGATGCGAGATCACGATCAGCGCGGTTTCAGCGCGTGATCCAAACAAGGACCGGGGCATTTCGTTGACAGGATACGCCTGGGAAAACGACCCTGTGGCCTTGGCCACACGCGATGATGTTGATGTTTTTGTTGAACTTATGGGCGGCGATGAAGGCCCGGCACTTGACGCAACCCGCGCGGCTTTGACGGCTGGCAAGGATGTTGTGACCGCCAACAAGGCGATGCTGGCCCATCACGGTCAGGCGTTGGCCGAACAGGCCGAAGCCGCAGGGCGCGCGATCCGGTTTGAGGCCGCTGTGGCGGGCGGCATTCCGGTGATCAAGGCGCTGACCGAAGGTCTCGCGGCCAATGAGATCACCCGTGTGATGGGCGTGATGAACGGCACCTGTAATTACATTTTGACGCGGATGGAAAGCGCCGGCCTGCCCTATGAAACTGTGTTTCAGGAGGCCGACGATCTGGGCTATCTCGAGGCCGATCCGACTCTGGATGTGGGGGGCATTGATGCCGGGCACAAGCTGGCGTTGTTGTCGGCGATCGCCTTTGGCACCCGGCCTGATTTTGACGGGATCGAGCTTGAGGGGATTGAGCGCATCGCCATCGACGACATTCGCCAGGCCGCCGATATGGGCTATCGAATCAAGCTGTTAGGTGTCGCTCAGCGCACCGGTCGCGGTCTGGAACAGCGCATGATGCCGTGCCTTGTGCCCGCCGCCTCGCCTTTGGGGCAGCTTGAGGGTGGCACCAATATGGTGGTGATCGAGGGCGACGCGGTGGAACAGGTTGTGCTGCGCGGCCCCGGGGCCGGCATGGGCCCGACGGCCAGTGCTGTGATGGGTGATGTGTGTGATTTGGCGCGCGGGTTCCGCCTGCCGGTCTTTGGCCAGCCTGCCGACACGCTCGAGCCTGTGCCCGCCGCGCGCTCGACCCTGCCGGCACCTTATTATCTGCGCATGACGCTTTTGGACAAACCCGGCGCACTTGCGAAAATCGCGTCCATTTTAGGCGAGTCGGGCGTGTCGATCGACCGGATGCGTCAGTACGGGCATTCCGACAGTGCGGCACCGGTTTTGATTGTGACCCATAAAACCACGCGCGCGGCGCTGGACGAAGCGCTCGGCGCGATGGCCAAGACTGACGTGGTGGCTTCGGATCCGGTTGCTCTGCGCATTGAAAGTGTTTGAGCCCGCATCTTGTGCCAGCCCATAAAACAACGCTAAACAGCCTTTAATCCCCTGCCCGTGACGGCCAATCCAAGGAATATCCGATGAGCGCGACACCCGAATTTCATGACCGAATGCTGTCTCTTGGACTGGCGCGCGTGGCCGAACAGGCTGCGTTGGCCTCGGCGTCGCTGATCGGGCGCGGCGATGAGAAAGCCGCCGACCAGGCCGCGGTGAATGCGATGCGCGAACAATTGAACCTGCTCGACATCGCCGGTGTTGTGGTGATTGGCGAAGGCGAGCGGGACGAGGCGCCGATGCTGTTTATCGGCGAAGAGGTCGGCACCGGCAACGGCCCCGGCGTTGATATCGCGCTGGACCCGCTTGAAGGCACAACGCTGACCGCCAAGGACATGCCCAACGCGCTGACTGTGATTGCGATGGGGCCGCGCGGCTCGATGTTGCACGCGCCCGACGTTTACATGGACAAGCTGGCGATTGGCCCTGGATATCCCGAAGGGCTGGTCAGCCTTGATATGCCTGCTGCCACCCGCGTGTCGGCGCTGGCCACAGAGAAAGGCTGCGCGCCGTCGGACATCACCGTTTGTATTCTGGAACGTCCCCGGCACGAAGCGATGATCGCCGAAGTGCGCAGCACCGGCGCGTCGATCCGCCTGATCACCGATGGCGATGTGGCAGGCGTTATGCACTGTGCTGAAAGTGCTGTGACCGGCATTGACATGTATATGGGTTCCGGCGGTGCGCCAGAGGGTGTTTTGGCCGCGGCCGCATTGAAATGCATGGGCGGTCAGATCGAAGGGCGGTTGTTGTTCCGCAATGATGATGAGCGCGGACGCGCCGCCAAAGCCGGGATCACAGATTTGGACCGGATTTATTCGGGCGATGAAATGGTCACGCAGGACGTGATTTTTGCTGCCACCGGTGTGACGGGTGGCACCCTGTTGCCCGGCATCAAGCGCGAACCGGGTTGGGTGACCACAGAGACCCTGCTGATGCGGTCCAAAACCGGATCTGTGCGGCGGGTTCAGTACCGCTCGCCGGTCTAGCAGGGGAGCGGGAAACCGCCTTTTGGCGGTGCCTCCGGCGGGGATATTTCTGGCAAGAGGAAGACCTGGGGCGCGCCCGGATGGTCGGGCGTGGGGGCGCCGGCAATGGCTTTTTTGGATGTCGAACAATCGCTCAGTGGGCGCAAATGGGTTGGACCGGACGTTGAGATCGACCGGGCAGCCGAGGCGTTGGTGCAAGAGACAGGTCTGGCGCGCGCTGTGGGGCAGATCCTGGCGCGACGGGGTGTGGATTGTGCAGCAGCAGACGCCTTTTTGACGCCCAAGCTGCAGGATTTGCTGCCCGATCCGCGCCGTTTGAAGGACATGGAGGCGGCGGCGGCGAGATTCAATCATGCCTATGAAACACGCCAGCGCATTGCGATTTTTGCCGATTATGATGTGGACGGGGGCAGTTCTGCGGCTTTGTTGCTGGATTGGCTGGCGCAAATGGGCCATGGCGCCACGCTTTATGTGCCGGACCGCATTGATGAAGGGTATGGGCCCAACGAGCCTGCGATGGCAGAGCTGGCGGCAACCCATGATCTGATCGTTTGTGTGGATTGCGGAACATTGTCCCATGGCCCGATTGCGGCGGCGCGCGGGGCCGATGTGATTGTTCTGGATCATCACTTGGGGGCCGAAACGCTGCCGTCGGCGTTGGCTGTTGTGAACCCGAACCGGCAAGATGAGACCGGAGAGCTGGGTTATTTTTGTGCCGCTGGTGTTGTGTTTTTGATGCTGGTTGAACTGCGCCGGCAGCGTCGCGAGGCAAATCTGGCGCTGGGGCCAGACCTGTTGAGCTTTCTGGATCTGGTGGCATTGGCGACAGTTGCAGATGTGGCGCCTTTGATCGAGGCCAATCGCGCGCTGGTGCGCCAGGGTCTGACTGTGATGGCACGGCGTTCGCGACCGGGCCTGGTCGCTTTGGCGGATGTGGCGCGCATGGACACGGCACCCAGTGCCTATCATTTGGGCTATTTGCTGGGGCCTCGGGTCAATGCGGGTGGGCGGATTGGCAAGGCGGATCTGGGCGCACGTCTCTTGGCCAGCCGCGATGCGCACGAATGTCAGGCGCTGGCGGAGCGTTTGGACCAGCTCAACACCGAGCGGCGTGACATCGAGGCCTCTGTGCGCGCCGCTGCGATGGCGCAGGCCGAAACTCGCGGGCTGGACGCACCGCTGGTGTGGGCTGCCGGTGCCGGCTGGCATCCTGGTGTTGTTGGCATTGTGGCCGCGCGGTTGAAGGAAGCAGCCAATCGTCCAGCCGTTGTGATCGGGCTTGAGAATGGCATCGGCAAGGGTTCGGGGCGGTCGGTGAATGGTGTTGATCTTGGCGCGGCTATTCAAAGATTAGCGGCCGAGGGGCTTTTGGACAAGGGCGGCGGGCACAAGATGGCCGCTGGCCTGACCGTTGCCGAAAGCAAGCTGGAGGCGGCAATGGCGCGGCTGGCTGAGATGCTGGCCCGTCAAGGCGCAGGATCCGCAGGGCCCGCCGATTTGCGCCTGGATGGCGCATTGATGCCCAGTGCGATTACACCAGAACTGATCGCCCAGATCGAACAGGCCGGCCCGTTTGGTGCGGCGGCCCCTGCCCCGCGTTTTGCGCTGCCTGATCTGAAAGTACGCCACGCCCGTCGGGTTGGCGAAAGCCATCTGAAACTCAGCTTGAGCGATGGCATGGGCGGCGCGCTGGATGCGATCGCATTTGGCGCATTTGACGGTCCTTTGGGCCCGCGCCTGTCGCTGCCCGATGCCGGTCGGGTCCACGTGGCCGGGCGACTGGAAATCAACCATTGGCGTGGTCGTCAGCAAGTGCAGCTGCGTTTGGACGATGCCGCCGAAGCGCATCAGACCTGACATCCTCCAATTTCGCCTGCCACGCGCATTTTTTCCTTGCACGCGTGGCGACGATTGCATAACCACGCCCTCACCGACAGTGGCCCGTTCGTCTATCGGTTAGGACGCCAGGTTTTCAACCTGGAAAGAGGGGTTCGATTCCCCTACGGGCTGCCACTTCTTCCTGCAAAAACTCTATGTCCTAGTGCGTTTTTCCTTACGTTAAAGAATCGCTCACCAAATTTCACAATTAGACGAAGAATTTCTGGTAAGCGCGCTCTGGGCGAGCCGGAGGCGATTATAAAATTTTGATGCTCTTCCGCCAAAACGCTCACCTCATTCTTGGCCGCCGTGCAAAAAAACCAATTGGACATTTGGGTGTCGATTTGCGTTGAGAACTGACCCGGCAACTTCATAAATTTTCGCTGCGAATTGATCCGTGTAACCACGCTACCCTGACGCTTTGTTCGGGGAGATAAGGAGTGATCGACTTGGGGTGTTTAAGTGTCGTTCGACGTTGGGCATTGCGTGAACGGATGCCAATTCGCGAGATCGCCAGGCGAACGGACCGGTCTCGTAGCACCATCAAGACATACCTGCGTGAAGGCAAGGTTGAGCCGAAGTTCAAAACGCCCAAACGGCCTTGCAACCTAGATGCCCCTGTCCCGCAAGTTCCGCCCCAATTGCTGGTTCAGGCCACTTTCCGTTCGAAAGCGTACCACTGCCCCCTCTGACACATCCTTAGGATGTGTTGCCGGGCGGCGGGCAGGCGCATGCGAAGCAATTTGGCGAGAGGGAGCGGCATTGTCATAACAATTGCCCTTGCCGCTCATGCGCTGCCCGGCAGCACATGTTTACATGTGTGAAAGGCGACACTTTGAACCCATCTTGGCGCAGGATTTTCTGATGGTCGTGGGAACACTATTGGCTGGCGCGATCTTTGTGGAGCCCTC